>CAIZLM010000001.1 GCA_903933805.1 uncultured Bacteroidota bacterium
ACGATTGTGGGCGATTATCCATCGGGCAACAACAGCGTGGTACTCAAAAAAGATGATTTTGGAGGCCCGGGCGTGTATTGGTATGAGCTTGAAACACTTCAGCACAGTGATCGTAAAAAGATGATATTGATCAACTAAATAGTAATTGTAACAAAAACGGACACTTCAGGTGGCGTCAGAGGTTGTTCCGGAAAAGATAAACGTGTTAAAAAGGGTTAGGGTGTCTCGTAAAGACGGGACGCCCTTTCTATTTTATACAATTTTACTGTTTGTATGAAATAAAAGTGCCTACCGTAAGCTATATTTGCGGTTGTATATTCTAGTGATATACTGCTATTAATGGAATCTGTCAATGCTGTGACGCACAGTTTTGACAGATTCCATTACTTGGTTTTGCTAATGGTTGGGTGTAGCCCTTTCTGAATCAAAAGCGCACTGTTTTTCGCTTTTATGTTGCAAAACCCACTTCGGCTGAAAAAAAATGCGACTTTCTGGCTTAGATTCGACCACTTAGCGAGGTGCTTTTTTTAGTAATTGCAGAAATAACATCCTTATTTGTGCTTTTTATTGAATGAAAATGCTATTTTTTTTAATATATAAGTTCTTGATTTCATGAAAAGTACTTTACAATTTATCGCTTTGGATCGCCTCCGAAAAGCAGTGACTGGTTCGTTGATATCGCCATTTTGGGTTAGGTTAATGTTCTTACTTGTTGGACTGTTTGTAGCGGGCCAAATCGCCGCGCAGCCTTGGATGTCTTCGGTGGAAAACAATCCAAAGCCGAATTTCTTTACGATTCAGAAGGATTTTAAGGATTACTGGCAGGGAAAGACCATTGAAAAAGGAAAGGGCTACAAGGCTTATAAACGTTGGGAATGGTACTGGCAAACGCGGATAAATCCTGATGGTACGTTCCCGGATGCTTCCTTGGCGATGGATGGACTAGAGGAATTCAATCAAATGTCGAATACGGCAAATCGCAGTTCGATGAGCTCCAACTGGACATCTATGGGCCCTACAACTAGCACGGGAGGATATGCTGGTATTGGTCGCGTTCAGGCGGTAGCATTTGATCCGGGCAATACCAATGTCATTTGGGTGGGGGCACCTGCCGGAGGCTTGTGGAAGACGACCGATGGTGGTACTACGTGGACCACGAATTCTGATAATTTTGCGGTTTTGGGTGTATCAAGCATCGTCATTACCCCTTCAAATACCAATATTATGTACTTGGCAACGGGTGATGGGGACGCAGGGGATACGCGCTCTGTTGGGGTATTCAAGTCAACTGATGGTGGTGCAACATGGAATACTACCGGATTGGTGTTTGGTGTGAGCTCTTTTATCACCATTCGAAAATTACTCATGGATCCGAATGATGAAACGCATTTAATTGCTGCTACATCCAATGGCTTATACAGAACCCTCAACTCTGGTACCAGTTGGACCCAAGTTGTTACTGGCGGTTTTTATGATGTAGAAGCCCAGCCTGGCGCAAATTCCAATAATTTTTACGCGAGCAAATCCGACAAGATTTACCAGTCAACCGACAACGGTGCGACATGGACCAATGTGCAGACCATCGCCAATTCCGGTAGAATTGCCTTGGCCGTTTCCAGTGCAGATACGGCCGTTGTAGTGGCATTGTGCAGTGATTCTGGCAATTCCGGTTTTTTAGCTTTTTATCGCTCGACGAACAACGGGGCATCCTATGTTATGCAGTCTAATTCCCCCAATATTCTTGGTTGGGAAACCACTGGCAATGATACAGGCGGACAAGGTTGGTATGATTTAGAAGTTGTTTTGGATCAGACCAATGCAAGTATTGTTTATACAGGAGGGGTTAATACTTGGAAATCTGTAAATTCAGGCGTTAACTGGACACTCAATACACACTGGACGGGTGGCGGCGGAGTACCTACTGTACACGCAGACAAACACATTATGGCCTGGCAAAACAACACCACACTTTTTCAAGGCAATGATGGGGGGATCTATAAAACGGTCAATGGGGGGACAAACTGGACGGATCTGTCCAATGGATTGGTCATCAGCCAGCTGTATCGTTTGGGTGTTTCACAGACCTCGAATGCTGTTATCACAGGTCTCCAAGATAACGGCACAAAATTGAGAAACAATGCAGGTACATGGTCAGATGTAATTGGCGGGGACGGCATGGAATGTATTGTTGATTACTCCAATGCACAATATATGTATGGGGAGGTATATTATGGTGATATTTATCGCTCTTCTAACACAGGATCGTCGTTCCCTACCCATATTTCTGACAATATCGCTGGTGGAACCCCCGCCGATGGGGCTTGGGTAACACCTTACATCATCTCAGCCAGCAACGCATCTACCCTTTATGCCGGCTATGCCGATGTGTACAAAACCACCAATCGGGGTAACTCTTGGACCACGCTGTCCACCAACCTTACCGGAGGCACCTCCCTTCAAACACTGGCGGAGGCCCCTTCAGATGCCAATACGCTGTACGCAGCCACCTTCACCAATCTTTATCGTACGATAAATGGAGGAACGACATGGACCGCTAAAACAGTTCCTGCTGGTGCTGGAAATCTAACATTTTTGGCAGTACATCCTACAACATCTACCACATTGTATGCCACAATGTCAAATTATACGGCCGCCAAAAAAGTGTATAAATCAGTGGATGGAGGGGCTACTTGGACGAATATTTCTGGTTCTCTACCCAACCTTCCTGCCAATTGTATCCTGTATCAAAAAGCATCTGATGATGGGCTCTATGTTGGAATGGACGTTGGTATTTTTTACCGCGACAATTCAATGTCAGATTGGACGGCCTATAACACAGGTTTGCCAAATGTTATTGTCAATGAATTGGAAATCAGGTACAGTACCGGTAAACTTCGAGCAGCTACGTATGGTCGAGGTTTGTGGGAAAGCGATATTATGTGTACATCACCAGTCGTTACTGTACCCACCGTTACCCAGCCAAGTTGTACCGTGGCCACGGGGACTATTCTTGTAAACGCCACCGGGACTGGAACACTGGAATATAGCAAGGACAATGGCGTTACTTGGCAAGCATCATCCACCTTTTCTAATCTGGCTCCAGGAAACTACAATATTGTAGTGCGTCTTCAGTTATCACCAACCTGTTTGACGACCTATTCAGGTAATCCAGTGGTCATCAATGCCGCTCCGATCGTGCCAACAGCCTATACTGTTACAGGCGGCGGCGCTTATTGTGCTGGCGGGGCTGGCGTACCAGTTGGGCTAAGTAACTCCCAAACAGGGGTTAACTACCAATTATTGGTCAATGCAGTCAATACCGGGGTGCCTGTAGCTGGTACTGGCGCTGCCATCACTTTTGGAAATCAGACAGCTGCCGGCACTTACACAGTTGTTGCAACCAACACCACCTCAAATTGTACGGCAACCATGAATGGCTCAGTGGTCGTTACGATTAATGCGTTGCCAACTGCGTCCATAGCTGTCACCGAAACCTCCGGCACACCCAACGACGGCACAATCTGCATCGGCGCCTCTGCCACGCTGACTGCCAGCGGTGGAACGACGTATTCCTGGAACACCGGCGCGACAACAGCCGCCAT
>CAIZLM010000002.1 GCA_903933805.1 uncultured Bacteroidota bacterium
GTAACTGGTTAGCGTGGTCGCGTCTGAGACAAAAAAGAGGCCATTTTTTGCCAGACGAAGCGGATTTTTGTAGGCCGTAGCAGCGCTACGGTCAAAAAAATCTGCGAAGTATGGCGGAAAATGGGCCTTTTTTGGCCAGACAGCGTGCCACCTAACCAGTTACAATTAATTTTTATAAGACCGCCAATCCCGGATGATAGCATCAAAAACGTCTAAAGTCATAGATGCTCCTGCCTCCGGACCAAAATTTTGGAGGGTATTTATATTGGATTCAGTACCAAGCCTATTTCGCAAGGCTGTGTTTTCTATCAAAGTATGGATACCCTGATACCATTCTTCATCATTACGTGCAATAAGGCCGTACTTCCCCTCTTCTACAGCTTCACGGAGTGGTTGTGTGGGACTCACCACAGAGGGTATTTCGACAATACTTGCCATAATACAGCGCAGCGCACTTTTAGACGCACAAAACGGATTGTTTATTTCCAGTGGCGCGAGATTGATGTCAAAACGATGTACTTCTGATGCAAGCTCTCCGGTGTTCACATGCGGCCGTATTTCCACCCTGTCCATATAAGGCGCGAGCACGGGATATTCCGCCGGGTTCAGCGCGCCCAAAATAGTAAGTATAATGTTGTTATTTTCGCCGAGTATTCGGCTTATTCCTTGAACGGCTACTCCGAAGTCTTTTTTATGTGTTGGTGTGCCACTGGCAAATCCGACTCTTGTTTTTCCATCAATTTCGGATGGCTTTATTGTTTTTTTAGCATTGTTTGCGGCTGTAACGAGATGTTTATCAAGCGTATTCGGAAGCAGCCAGGTTTGTGGGCAAAATCTGCTTGCCGCTGTTTTCAGCGGTTGAGTAGAAAGCAAGGCGGCATCACATCGCTCCAGAGTTTTCTGGTAGCCTTTAACTTTAAGCAGCCATAAATATCTGTCCTCCTCTGGTAATTCATCGTAGTATGCCCAGTATCCGTTGTGCAGTATATCTGCATCAAATAAGAGATCATCAATATCAAATATGACGGGGATTTTCTTTCCATTACACACCTCCACAAGCCGATTAAGGTGGTGGTTCCATGCTGCCCTAAATATAACCAGCATATCACACTCAGGCAGCAAAAAACTGTCTGTAACGTCTTTCAGATCATACGTCTCGGTTTTGTATCCGTTTGCCTCCAGTGCGTCTGCCTTGTGCGTAACCCTGAAACGGTGACCTACCGAGGCTGTATTCCCTGAGATAAAAATGATTTTTTGGTAATTCTTCATGCGTGATCGAAGGGTAAATATGGGGTAATCACCTCAGGTTTCAGTTTTGGGAAGAAAGTCTCTCCCCCTGTTTTTAGGTGCGTAAAGTGAAGGTCGAGCAGATTGGCAAGCAAATGCTGCACTCCATAATCTAACATTCCTGGTGGCTCCAGCATAATGACCGTAGAGCCTGGCCTCATCCAGATCATGTTGGCAAATTCGGCACCACGGATTCAGGCCACTCCTGTTGATTTGTGAAACATCTCAATTTGTTTGGACAGTGCGTGTCGTCCCGGCTCAAAGGAAGCAACCCTAAAGCCTTGGTCGTTCAGCTTCTGTACCGCATTATCTTTCTCTCCTTACGGTCAGAAAACCGTCCCTACGTCAACGCAGCTTTGCACTATTTTCATGCCCGAACTTTGCCCCAAGTTGGACAGGGTTTGATGGCGTTTTATTGTGCGCTGTTGAAGCAACATGCACCAGACTTACTCGAAATGAGCGAATTTACACGCGTCAAAGTTAACATCTCTCAAACGTCTTGATTGAAAAATCGCGGGTGCTGTTACACGAAAAAATTAGTGTCGTTCCAGCAATGCACATAACCAATTGATTGTGAGTGAATAACCCAGATTTTATTGAATTAATTTTAACCCTTTTTCATTTCCCAATCGGAACTGTATCAACGTTTTTCCAGAAAATCCTACATTGCCCCCGAAAACGTTCAAACCATTACAACGACTATGGCATTCCTCGACAATCTTTTTCGCAAAAAATCCATTGAAGACGCTATTGCTACTGCGAAGCAAGAAGAAATTCACGGATCTGGCGGTTTAGACAAGAATCTGGGGGTGCGGGACCTCACAGCCCTTGGTATTGCTGCGATCATCGGCGCTGGAATTTTCAGTACTATTGGTTCGGCGAGTTACCATGGTGGGCCAGCCGTGGTATTTTTGTTTATTTTCACGGCGGTGGCCTGTGGTTTTGCAGCTTTTGCGTATGCTGAATTTGCTTCCATGCTACCCGTATCGGGCAGTGCGTACACCTATTCTTACGTGGCATTTGGGGAATTGATTGCCTGGATCATCGGATGGGCGTTGGTGATGGAATACGCCGTGGGTAACATCACCGTTGCGGTATCGTGGTCAGGTTATTTCACCAGTCTATGCGACAGTGCCGGATGGCATATACCTGCTTGGGCAACAACAGATTACGTATCAGCCCACCAAGGTTTTGACAGTGCTACGGCCCTGCTTAAAGGCGGTCAGTCCACCGCAGACCTGACGCAGGCACAGGTTGAAAACTTTGAGGCCTGGAAATCAGCTCCGTTGCTTGGCGGCATGCGGATTGTTTTGGATCTTCCTGCCATCATCATGTCTATCCTGATTACGGGATTGGTGTATATTGGCATGAAGGAATCGAAGACCGCGGGCAACTGGATGGTGGCTTTAAAGCTGGTGATTGTATTGTTGGTCATAGTGGTGGGAGTAGGCTATGTGGATACCGACAACTGGCATCCTTTCGTACCGAACGGGTTTGGAGGTGTTATGGCAGGTGTTTCATCTGTATTTTTTGCCTATATTGGTTTTGACGCGCTTTCCACGACGGCAGAGGAGTGCAAAGATCCGCAGCGCGACCTTCCCCGGGCGATGTTGTATTCCATCATTATCTGTACCGTACTGTACATCATCATCGCGATGGTACTGACGGGCATGGTCAACTACAAGGAATTAAATGTCAATGATCCGCTGGCTTATGTGTTTCACAAAATCAACCTCAAGTGGTTTTCGGGGGTTATTGCCGTGAGTGCGGTGGTAGCGATGGCCGGCGTATTTTTGGTATTTCAGCTTGGGCAGCCCCGTATTTGGATGACCATGAGCCGCGATGGCCTGCTTCCGAAGCGGTTTTCCTATATCCACCCAAAATACCGCACGCCTACGTTTGCGACCATCATCACCGGCTTTTTTGTGGTGGTACCGATGTTGTTTATTCCAAGTGATACGGTGTTGGATTTGTGCAGTATGGGCACTCTTTTTGCCTTTGTGCTGGTTTGTGGAGGGGTGTTAAAAATGCAAATCAGGCCCAATTCCCCACGTGGAAAATTCCGTACACCCTATATCAATGGTCGATACGTTTATCCGGCGGCACTCCTTGTCGCCGCAATATTGCTGTTCACGACCTATGCAGAAGACAGCAAATCTTGGCTGACCAATGCGCGTGAGATGCGGGGCGTAGAAGCCTTGTTATATCAAATACCGGAGCGGGATATCGCTGCTGTTCAGGCATTCCTCGTCGAGCGGGACAGCAGTGGTTTTCAAGCCGTCAATGGGGTGCTTACGACGTATCTGGACGGATTGGATGCACCAACGTATCAGCAAACAGTTTCGGCGCTGCCCATTTCCGAAACAGCCAAATATGAATCAGGATGGAGCTTGTTTAAGCACAAGATTCCCATGTGGCTGTTTGTACTCACCTGTTTGTCACTTGTTTGGCCAACCATTCAGCATCGTCTATCATTGATTCCAATCCTTGGCCTGGTTTCATGTTTTTACATGATGGCACAAATACCGGCTAAAAGCTGGTCGGGGTTTTTCATTTGGTTGCTGGCTGGTTTGGTGATTTACTTTGGTTATGGCTATTCAAACAGTCACTTGGTGAAGCAGTCAGCAGAACGATGAGTGTCTTGTTGCGTTTGGCCTTGTTGTTGTCGTTGTTCGCGTCCTGTACCATATTCAGGACTTCGGAAACACGTCTTGTTGGTAAAATCCGGCATGAAATAACCCGGTCAACTGTTTTTTCCAGTGCTTTTACCGGTTTCACCTTACTGGATCCGGTGTCGGGGAAAACGCTGGTGGATGTTCAAGGCGACCATTATTTTATTCCTGCTTCCAACACGAAAATACTCACCTTGGCAGCTTGTTTGGAATTTTTGGGTGATTCCATTCCCGGCTTGCAATACGCGTATAATTCAGCAGGACAATTGTTGTTGAAGGGGACTGGCGACCCCACTTTTTTGCATCCTGATTTTGCCGACTGGCAGTTGGGATTGGCGTGGATCAAAGCGCAGCACAAACCGTTTTCGATCATTCCGGAATCGGTCCCCCGATTTGGACCGGGTTGGTCATGGGATGACTTCAACGAGCCCTATTCAGCAGCGCGATCTGCTTTCCCGGTGTATGGGAATTTACTGCAATGGAAAAAGCAAGCGGGCCAATGGACGTGTACTCCACCCCTTTTTTCAGCGGAAAACATCGCATTTTCAACGTATAGAGGCCCCCAACCGGGGGTCATAACCCGTAAGGAAGCCTCAAATTCGAACATCATTTTTACGGCATCAGCACCAGACAGCGCGTTTCTGGATGGTTTTGAGCAATCTATTCCGATGCCGGCAAGCGCATTTACACCGGAAACACTTCGGCAGATATTGGCGGATACCTTGGGGACGGACGTTGCGTTTTCAACAGCCACCGACTTCCAGCAACCCCAATCGCCCTGGCAAACCTTGTATTGCACACCCGTGGATACCGTGTTGCGGCGCATGATGTACCAAAGCGACAATCTTATCGCGGAGCAATTGTTGATGGCCTGTGGCGGCAGGAAATACCAGACCCTGGACCAAGATTCGGTGATACAATGGATGCTCGACAGTGTGTTTGTTGCGATACTCCAACGGCCCCGATGGGTTGATGGCAGTGGGCTTTCTCGCTACAACTTGATGACGCCCCAAAGTTTGGTTCAGGTGTTGTACCGGCTGTGGAAGACACAACCCGTTGCCAGGTTGTTGTCGTTGTTTCCAGCAGGCGGTGTAAGTGGTACCGTGTCGAATTGGTATCCCGGGGATAGGGGTAAGCCCTATGTTTTCGCAAAGACAGGCAGTATGGGTGGTGTCGTTTGTCTCAGTGGCTATGTGACTTGCCGCAGCGGAAAAACATTGATTTTTAGCTTTATGCACAACAATTTTGTGGGCTCGAACCGTCCTTGGAAGGCCGAAATGCAGCGTATATTAACATTGGTGCGGCAATATTAAGTGATAGTAACGGGTTAGGTGGCACGCTGTCTGGCCCAAAAAGGCCCACTTTTTTGTCTCAGACGCGACCACGCTAACCAGTTACAGGTGATAACCAGTAATATATATTTGATCACGTTGACGTTGTGTGTCACAAGTGGACTAGTGCCGTGTCCAGTCAATGGCCCATTAACTGGACGCGGCACTAGCTCGAATGATCGGCCACGATTACCCACCGTCCCATTATTTTTTTCCAAAGCAGCGTGTAATGACCACTGACATCCCCTTTTTTGCGCGTGAGCTGCCATTTTCCAACAACAAACGCACAATTGTCTGCCATCTGCTCCACGGATAAAATCGTGAACTTCAACTGGCCCATTGCATCGGCATCCGGGTATCCCTTTTTGTAGTTATCCAGCGTTTGTTGCCACCCGTAGGTCAGTCCCTTGGATCCGATAAAACGAAGGCTGTCTGATTTCCAATAGCCTTCCATGAAAGCTTCCAGGTTGCCCTTGTTCCAGGCAACCTCTTGATCGGCCATGGTATTGCGAATGGCTTGCTCCCAAGTTTCCTGGGCTTCAATGTTGCACACGACGAGCAAGGCTGCGATTAAAATAACTGTTTTTTTCATGGAGCGGCTTACAATTAAGGTAACTGGCAAGGATTTTACTGGTTAAGCGGCACAAAAAACACCATGCCGGGTCATTTAAGAAAGGTTGGTCAGTATAACGCTGTTGGTATTGCGAAAAAACGAACTTTAGGTATAACTGGTTGGGTGGCACACCGTCTGGCCCCAAAAAGCCGACTTTTTTGTCTCAGACGTCGCGCCTCCTAAGCAGTTACCTTTATTTTCAGGCGAAACATCATCGAAGCAGCGTCACCTCCCCGGTTTTTATGGTCAGGGAGCCATCCCCTTTTCGCCAGCGAATTTTGTACACATATACGTCAGAGGCGGCCTCTTCTCCATTTGCCCGGCCATCCCATTGCGCTTGTTGGTCGGTGCTTTCGTACACTTTTTGTCCCCACCTGTTGTAAATTTCCAAACTTTCAACGGTGACTTTTCCCACCAAAACAGCGAGTGCGAACACATCATTTTTCCCGTCTCCGTTGGGGGTAAATGCATTGGGATAATTGACTTTGGGCTGTCGAATCGGCAATGTAATGGATGCTACTTGGGTACAACCGTTGGGAGACACCACCGTTACGGTATAGGTGATCATAGAATCCTTGGTGATGGGGGTAGCCGATATTTCACGGGTGTCACCAACGGGTTTAAGGTTGTTTTCAAGCCAACTGAACACAAAACCTGTTTCGTTTTGTGATGGTTGGATCACGGCATCCAGCATTACAGGTTCGCCAAGGTCAATGATACTATCAGGATCTGCGACTATTTTAATGTTGAAATTACTCAACACCGCTACA
>CAIZLM010000003.1 GCA_903933805.1 uncultured Bacteroidota bacterium
GAGAAACAGGCTTGTCGTATTGTACCACCAGCGACGGCGTATATGGCCTGGAAGTAACCGACCTAAACACCGGATGTCACAATTCGTATGCAAATTTGGTGGAATACAATCCTCTTTTTGACTGCACGTCCGGCACCCACAATGTTGATAGCCAACATTTTGACATTTCGCCCAATCCAGCATCAGAAACAGCCACCATACGGCTGGATAATCCGTTTTTAACCCATGGGATACTGCGCCTTTGGGACAATACCGGCAGGTTGATCTTGTCTGAAAAAATCAGTTCCGGGCAGGTGGATATGGTGGTGGATCTCCGAACGCTTGCCTCCGGCTTGTATGTGGTGGAGGTGCTGGGCGCGGCTGGCGACCGGCGTGTTGGGAAGCTCTCGGTTGAACACTAAGCGTTAACAAGTGCCCCGACAGGGCCCATCCAATGATGGGTTGTTCCGATGCCGACTTCGCGCAGCGTGGGTATCGGAACAACCCAGTATGGGGTGATATCAATTTGCGCTGAGGGTTTCGATGCGGTTCAGCAGCATTTCGGCGACCAGTTTATTGCCTTTTTGGTTGAGGTGCACCCCATCCGTTGTGAGAATATTCTTGTCGAGGTTGTCATCGTTGTGGGATGCGCCATACTCCTTAAAGGCCTGACGAAAATCACAGATGGCACAATTCTTTTCTTTGGCCAAGTCCCTGATGATTTGAGCGTAGGCATCCAAGTCCGAATCCATTGGATTTACCCCACCTTTTTTCTCCCCGATACAGGCAGGGGTACACAGAATAACGGCCATCTTCTTTCGTTGCATTTTTGAAATCAGTGCATCGTAGAATTTTTTAAACTTATCGGGATCAGTGCCAGTTCCAAACAATTGTTTGTGCCAGACATCATTGACACCAACGTATATCACCACAATTTTGGGTTTTTGATCGAGTACATCGCTTTCCAAACGCAGATAAAGATCATACACCTTGTTGCCGCCCACCCCAGCACCCACGAGATCGAATTGATCGCCCAGTTTTCTGGTAGTGAGTGAGTCGCGCATTTGGGAAATATA
Organism: uncultured Bacteroidota bacterium; assembly: GCA_903933805.1. Lineage (GTDB taxonomy): Bacteria > Bacteroidota > Bacteroidia > Chitinophagales > Saprospiraceae > M3007. Next base: position 1,056 of record CAIZLM010000003.1, read on the forward strand.
ACCTCCTGGTTGCACACCCGCCTCGGTGATGCTGTCACCAAAGAACACAACACGGGTATTTTTTTTGAGGACTGTAAAGGAGAGCATAAGGCAGGCCGCTGTTGATAAGAAGAGAAATGATCGTTTCATCAAAAAAGAAGTGTTTTGCTAAGTTATTTTGATTGAAAAAACGGCTTTTTGAAGCCATACTTCGGATATTTTTTTGACCGTATCATTGCTACAGCCTGCAAAAATTCGCTTTTTTGGGTAAAAATAGCGGCTTTTTGTCTCATACGCGACCACCCAACCAGTTACAAAAAAATAAAGTCACAGACCTATAAGCCGGATTCTGTCCTCCGGCAAGCCGGAGTCTTTGTCATTTATCTGGTTCCGTCTAGGACGGAATCTGCGCTGCCTACCCCCCTTGCTCCCGAAACAATCGAGACTGTGCGAGCAACACAATGGCAAGGTGTACATGGCATTTCAACCCGCAAGGTTTATCCCCCACAACAGTTGCCTGCCCTGGTCGTGCGCTCTTACCACACGTTTTCACCTTTACCCGTCACGCTTTTCAGCAATGGCGGGAAGTAATTTTCTGTGACACTTTCTATGCCTCCGAACTGCTTCGGAAACTCCGCCTGTTAGGCGGTGCGGTGCTCTATGTTGTCCGGACTTTCCTCCCCGAAAGGCGACAAAGCGGCCTGTGACTTTTTCTTTGCTGGTTTGAGCCATGCAAAGAAACGCGATTTTATAGGTTTTTTTAATTTAATTTGAGATAAATTGGCCTAAATTTGAATACGTTCAAGTATTGGCTTAAACTTTGATTGGTATAGGCCATACGCCATTGAATCCTTGGAACAAGTTAGGTGGTTGCGCTTGAGATAAAAAAGCGGCTATTTTTTGACAGTCAAAACAGATTTTTTTGGCCTAATCTACACCATGGTCAAAAAAATATGGAGAAATGGCAGAAAATGGGCCTTTTGATCAGACATTGTGACAACGAACCAGTTGCGAATCATTATATTTTCAATAAGCCCACCTTGCCATCAACAAGTATAAATACTTTTGTTCGTTTTTAGCAAGTGATTTTATGAGTAACTGGTTAGATGATCACGTCTGAGACAGAAAAATAGGTCTTTTTTGTCTCAGACGCGACCACCCTAACCAGTTACTTATGATTTTAATCCAATTTACCTGAAAAACCTACGAATTCCTGATATGATAAAGCGATTGCTTCTATATGTGGTGGTATTATTTGTTCTGCTGGCAGTTGCTGTCTCCGCGGGGCAACGGGGTGAGAATGTGACTTTGCTGCAACAGCACTCCGAGGAAATTTCGGCTTGGTTAACGGTCCAAGAAAAGGAGGCCACCGTTTGGTCGGACAACAATCTTGGCGGGGCCCGCCCGCCAACACAACAACCGGACGCACAGTTCACGGTGTTGGTACACCGCGGTGATTCACTGCTTTATTGCTCCAACACCAACACCATTCCAGCACCGCAAGACCTTCGGCTCATCGGTGAACGGACAGGCCGCAGCGTTGTGATGTTGCCCATGGGCTGGTTTTTAGCAACAGTAACACCTTTGGGGGCCGATACCAGGACCATTTTGATCCCCATACGATATGCTTCCTACTACAACCACTTAGACGAGAGCATAGCTTTTCCCGCAAACGCGCACATTTCAAAAAACCTGCATATTTCCACTAGCCCAACAACCTGGCCTATCACCCTTGATTCGAAGGAACTTTGCTGGCTTTACGCGGAGGGCGCTATTCAATCCGGATGGACATTATGGCTAACATTGAGCGCTTGGGTCCTTTTTTTCACCACCTTATTAAGCGTTATCAGTTTGATAGCACGGTGGCTAAACGAGCGTTTTGGCGTCTTTTCCGGTGCAGCACTGTTGGTGATGACCATTGGTGGTTTACTGTATTTCAACCAACAAACAAACTGGACAGGGGCTCAATTTGGCACCTTACCCTTGTTTAAACAAACATTTAACAATGCTCCACTACTGGGGCATTCCGTGGGCGACTGGCTCCTGCATGTGCTGTTGTTGGTATATTTGATGGCGTTTTCCCACCGAAGTTTCTTGGATAAGCCGTTGACCGGCATACCCAACCCTTTCAAAGTTGCCGTCGCCGTACTGGGTAATTTGCTGATGATGCTCGGGATCCCCTTGTGTATCTTGGTGGTACATCAAATGATATTCAAGAGCACTTTTGGATTGGACTTTGATAATATATTGAGCATCGGAACGGCGGGATTTCTCTCGTTGACAGGAATCATCGGGCTCATGGTTGGGTTATTTCTCTTCGGGCATCGGCTTATACGCACGGTGCGCAGCCTTGAGCTCACGCTGCCGATACGGCTTGGTACCTTGGCCGGTGCAGTGATACTATTGGGCATTTTCGCCGTTCCCATGGGCCTTAATCCCTTCTATATAGCTTTTTTTGCGCTGATTTACGGCATTTCGATGGATATATTTGCCCATTGGGAGGGAAATGGATTTGGGTGGGTGGTGGTTTGGCTGCTGTTATTTTCGCTTTTTTCGTCAACCATCCTATACCGCTACAACACTGAATATGACCGCATACAGCGCATTGCGTATGCCCGTGAACTGAGTAGCGAGCGCGATACCACTTCGGCGGAAAGATTGTTGCCAGCATTTATGGCCGACATACTGCAGGATTCAGGACAGATCAGCCAAATTCTTAAACCGTGGCCCTTCAAAGCCAATATCGAGGCCGTACGGACACGGTTGAACTCCATCGCCCTGCAAGAGCCCTATATCTTCCAGCATTATCGGTTGAATGTAGCCGCTTTTGACCTAGAGAGCCAGCCAATTTTACTTGGACAAACACTTGGATATGAAGAAGTTGTAAAAGAAATGTGGCAGCGTGCAACCCCTTTGCCTGATCTAAGTGATGCGCGCTACTTAACCGGCGCCGATGGAAAATTTCGGTATATTCTCCGGTTTTCGGTGGGTCGTGCGGTCAATACTGCTCAACGCGTTCAGGTATTTGTGATCTTAGAACACGAGTACCCCGATCCGGCTTTGGCATACACGCGTATTTTTTACAACAGCCCTTATAAAAACCTCCACAACCTTTTTCGGTACAATTTCGCGGTACAAAAAAATGGCCGAATTGTGGTGGAACAGGGACGCGGAAGCTTGGCAGCACTGTCCTCAACCCTTGAAAATGGACAGACCCTAGACTTTGAAACCAATACCCCCCACCGGGTAGATGCAGTTGATAAAAGTATTGATGGGAAAACCATTGCTTCGGTCGGCCACTCTCTCGGCGGCTGGCTGAAACAAATTTACCTGTTTTCCCTCATTTTCACCCTCACGGCTTTGGTATTACTGTCGCTGGCCCTCGTCAATTCGTGGCTCGGATTTTTGCCAGAAACCTACGACTTCAGGCTCACTGCCAAAGGATCTCTGGCACGGCGCATCCACCTTTGGAATGTATCGCTGCTCGCAGCATCCTTTTTGGTGGTGGGGTTCCTCACCTATCGGCATTTTACCGGCGCAGCCCGTGAGGCAGAACAGGCCGCATTCGATTACCGAGCAGAAGCACTCCAAAATACGTTGGAGGCCCCCTTTCTCAGCATGCAGGACAGTAGCTGGGAAAACAGCCCAGCGTCCATTGTAGGATCCTTGCAAAAAATAACCACCAGCCTCGGTATGGATGCGAATTTTTTCTCGCCTGCCGGAAAACTACTGTTTACGACACAAAAAGACCTTGTTTCACTGGGAATTCTGCCCTCCCAAATGAGTGTTACAACCCACCAGTCCATGGTCAATGACCATCTTCCAAAATTGGACGTAAGGGAACAGGTGATCGGTCATCAATATTTTTCCCAGTACCGCTCTTGTCGCACCGGCCGTGGGGAACTGCTCGGTTTTTTGGGCGTTCCACAAGAGCCCAGTCTAGAAAAAATTGGCGCAGATGTGTCTGATTTTATCGGTATGCTCGCCAGTTTATACGTTTTTCTCTTGTTGATTGCATACGCCATCACCTTTGTACTCGCACGTTCAATCATTCGACCACTCAGCCTCCTGTCTGAAAAAGTGCAAGAGCTGAAGTTGGAAGACAACAACGCTCCCCTTGATTACGCCGGGGATGCACAAGATGAAATCAGTGAATTGATCGGCCAGTACAATACCATGGTGCAAAAACTGGAAGATTCCAAGGTGCAAATGGTACGCCTCGAACGAGAGGGCGCTTGGCGCGAAATGGCCAAACAAGTGGCGCACGACATTAAAAACCCGCTGACAACCATGAAGTTGTCTATGCAACAACTGGAGCGCGTGTCGAGTAATCCGGAACAAGCTGCCGCGTACCTGCGCAAAGCCATTACACGACTTATTGAACAGATTGACTCTCTCGCACAAATTGCATCTGAGTTCTCCATGTTTGCTAACCTTGATATCCGACAAAAGAACGACGTGGTCATCAATGAAGTGGTGGAAAGTGTTCACGATCTTTTCAGCGAACAAAAAAATGTAGCACTAGAACTCACGCTTCCCAAAGAAGTATTTCACATATTGGGCGATAAAAACCACTTAATACGCGTTTTCAACAACTTGGTTATCAATGCAATACAGTCTATCCCGTCTGATCGTACAGGCCGTGTATCTGTATCATTGGTTCGCAAGGGTAAGCTGTCTGTGGTGCAGATCAGTGACAATGGGGGCGGTATTCCACCAGAAATCAGGGAGCGTGTTTTTGAGCCCAATTTCACCACCAAAACCTCCGGTAGCGGTCTGGGGCTGGCCATTTGTAAAAAAATTATCGAAGCACACGATGGCAACATCCGCTTTGAAACACGGGAAAACGAAGGCACCGACTTTTTTGTTGAAATCCCCATTACGTCCGTCAATTAAGCCGGTTGGTAACGGTCCACAAACGCTGCACAAGACAACTCCAGCATTTGAAATACCGCCTCAAAGCCGTCATCGTCGTGATACGGGTCGGGTACCGACTGGTTTTGCCCGGGGTACACTTGATCGAGCAGTAACGAAACCTTCGAGCGATCCGATTCGTTGCGCGCAAGGCGCAGCACATCGTTGAGGTTGAGTACATCCATCACGAATATTCTGTCAAAACGGTCAAAATCTATGGGCAGGATTTGTCGCGCCCTTTGGTCGGTGATGTCTATTCCGTGGGTATGGGCGGTTTGGATGGAACGAGGATCGGGCAATGCACCGGTATGCCAGTGGCCCGTGCCCGCGCTGTCAACAAACCACTCAAAACCTGCTTGTGCAGCTTGCTGTTTCATAATACCTTCAGCAAGCGGGCTGCGGCAAATATTGCCCAAACATACCATCAGAACGCGCATAACAATAACAATCGTACGGTGAATAAAAGTCGAGTCGAAGACGTATTTATTGGGGGGACTACCACCGTCTTTTCCCAAGCGACACGACGGTGGCTGCCAAGAAAAGTGCAATAACCGATACAAAATACACCAAATCTCTGGTGTCAAGCGCACCACGGCTGATGGAATTATAGTGGTATTCGATGCCCAAGGCCTGAATCACATCGTCCGTTTTGCCAAAAAAAATAGGCAATCGGCTCAGAAAACCAAACGCGAGGTACACAAAAAAGCACAGAAACGTGGCCAGTACAAAAGCCACAATTTGATTGTTGGTGAGCGAACTGGCGAAAACTCCGATGGCAGAAAAAGCTCCTGCGAGGAACAACAAGCCAATAAAAGAACCAAGCGTTCCGCCCGAATCAATGTTGCCGGGAGGCGCGCCAAGTTGATAAACACTGACATAATACAGGGCCGTTGGCAGCAAGGCAAAGGCTACAAGGGCAAAACAAGCGAGGAATTTGCCGGCCACAATTTGCCAGTCACTGATCGGTCGTGTCACCAGGAGTTCAATGGTACCACTCTGTTTTTCCTCCGCGAGCGTACGCATGGTTACTGCCGGAATAAGAAACATAAACACCATCGGCGCAACCGCAAACAGGGTGTCCAAAGAAGCATAATTGCTATCCAATATGCTGTAATCCGGAAATACCCACAACAGCAAACCCATCAACACGAGAAAGGTACCCACCACGATATAACCGATGAGGGAGGAAAAAAACGTGTTGATTTCTTTGATAAATATCGGCAGCATAGTATTTGTCAAAAAGTGCATTCAAACGCAATAAACGCTTGATAACGTGAAAATTTTTATAATGTAATGGTTAGGGGAACGGGCCTACATTTTTACCGGGTTAATTGCTGGAAAACATCTTCAACGCTGAACACTTCTTTGTGCAATTCCAACAATGTCAGGTGATGGGCCACCGCAAAAGCAAATACCTCCGCCCGAATATCCATCGATGCATCGGCGGTGAGTTGCCATTTATTTTTTCCAAGTTCCTTCACCATTTGAACGTTTTTGATGGTTGAAAGTGTGTTTTTATCCACCTTTTCGGCAAATTCAGCCGTGACAATACTCTGGCCGCTGAATTGCTGTTTAAGGGCTTGAATGGGGGCATCCGCCACCAGTTTGCCCTTGTTGATGATGATGGCACGGTCGCACACGGCCTCTACCTCCCCTAAGATGTGGGTAGAAAGGATAACAGTCTTTTCTTTGCCCAGGTCTTTGATCAGTTGCCGGATTTCGATGATTTGGTTGGGGTCAAGACCGCTGGTAGGTTCGTCCAGTATCAACACCTCCGGATCGTGCAGCATGGCTTGCGCCAAACCTACCCGCTGTCGGTAGCCTTTGGATAGCGCTCCAATCTGCTTTTGACGGTGACTGGTTAGGCCCGTTCGTTCCACCATTTCCGCTACCCGCTTGGCAGCATTTTTTACCTGATGGAGCCCTGCCGTGAACGTCAGGTATTCGCGGACGTACATATCGCGGTACAGGGGGTTGTGCTCCGGCAAATAACCGATGCGCGCACGAGCTTCCATGGGATTCGCTGTGATATCAAAACCACAAACTTCTACCTTGCCTGCTGTTTGAGGGAGATAGCCTGTCACAATTTTCATCGTCGTGGTTTTTCCTGCGCCGTTGGGGCCCAAAAAGCCCAATACCTCACCCTTTCGGGCTTCAAAAGATATAACGTCCACCGCGCGTTGGCCATCGAACGTTTTGACAAGTTGATTTACTTTTACAGACACAGCGTGAACAGGTTGAATACGTGAAGTGCGCAAAAAAGCGTTTAATGGCATGGGGTGAAGCGCAAAATTAGCAAAATCACGCCACTATTGCGCTTTCATCCTGCTTGATCGGAGGTAACTGGTTAGCTTGGTCTTTTTTCGCCAATATTGTTTAACACAACACCAACCGGTATGCAAAATATATTTTTTACCACTTTTTTTATACTGCTTGCCACCAATATGAAGGCCAGCATTGCCATTCCATTGTCGATGCCCAAAGACGCAATAGATACGGTGGGCCACGGTGCACTGGATACGCTGTTGGTGCAATATGTTAACGATGCCGGCAAGGTGGATTACCAAGGCCTTCGCACCCAAAAAAAAGCGCTGGCGGCCTACTGCCAACTGCTGAGCAACCACCCACCCCAAGAAAGCTGGTCCAAAGAGGCCCAGATGGCGTACTGGATCAATGCCTACAATGCAAACACCCTCTTGCTGATGGTGGAGCATTATCCACTGAAAAGCATTCTTGACCTAGACGGTGGAAAAACCTGGGACATACAACGGGTATCCGTGGGCAACAAAAAATTCAGCCTAAATGACCTGGAAAACAAGATCCTTCGACCAATCTTCAAAGATCCGCGCATCCACTTCGCCATTAACTGCGCCGCACAAAGTTGTCCACCGCTGTGGAACCGCGCTTATACCGCTGGGAACATAACATCTACCCTTGAAAAACAAACCCGGGCATTTATTGGCAACCCCATCTATAATACTTTTACCGCCAAAAAAGCCCGAATATCAAAGATTTTTGAGTGGTACAGCAGCGATTTTGGCGACCTTACATCGTTTCTGAACCGATACGGTGCCAACCTGAACAGCCGCGCAGTGGTACATTTCAACGCGTATGACTGGTCTTTGAATGCGGCTCAGTAGGCAACCCTTACTTGATTTTTTTCAATTCTTTGGTAAATAGCTCTTCCAGTTGATTGGCATGGAGGTTTTTACCAATGATCGTGCGGTCTTTGTTCAGCACGTACAACTCCGGGGTGATGTCCACGAAATATTTGGCGTAGATCGCTTTGTTGCTTGGGTCAAATACATTGGTAAAAGTAAAGCCTTTTTCCTGAACAAACTGGCGCCATTCCGGGTCGGTGGTGTTTACCGCGATGCCATAAAAGTCAACGCCACGGGTTTTCCATCGTTCATAAATGGTCTGGATTTCGGCAGCTTCTTTCTGGCAGTGTTCGCAATCGGGGCTGAACATAAACACCACCAAGATGGGTGCGGTCTTGTCGTACAGGGATTTTAATTGTCCCTGAATATCGGGTGCAGCCACATCGGGGCCTTTTTTGCCCAACAGGCTGGCCTCCATTTCCCACACGTGCTTGCGCAACTTTTCAAGGTTTTCGGGCTTGTCCCAAACAGCCAATTCGTTGGTAAAAAAGTTTTGAACGATGTGGACATAGACAGCCTCGCCATCCATCACGGTCGTTTTGGTGTTTTCATATTGAAGGGCAATCCAATTGGCGAACAGTTTAAAATATTCGGGATACGGCATCACCTTTCGGATCAATGCATCGGATACTTTGATGAGCGAATCGGGGCGTTGGGGGGTCAGTTCTTTGATGTACCGCTTAAGTTTGTTGGTGATAACGGGGGTATTGATCATCCGCGGGTCATTGAAGTCAACATTGTCCCAAATACGTTCGCGGTAAGAAACTATCTGACCGATGGTGTCAATATCACCATTGGGTTTGCGCATTTCCCTAAAATCTGGATTCTGGCCTGCGTATTTAAATTTGGTAAAAAAGGAATTGGGGTATTGTTTATAAATGCCTTCCAAGTACAGCTTGCGTTCGTCTATCAACTGAGTCTGTCGGGCTTTTGCCTGGCTATATTCCGGGGTTGTTGCTGGGAATTTCTTCATTATTTCCCCCATTTGATTCAGTTCAGTCTCCTGTTTGAACTGATATCGGTTGCTTTGGTACAACAAGTCAGTATTCAGACAGCCCTCCACCTGCATGGAACCCAGTGCATCTGCTGCTTTGGCGTGCACCGTCATGCGTTGGTCATTCAGGTCCACCAAGATGGAAAAGTTTTTCAAACCAGGCAGTAAAAAGGTATAAAACCCTGGTTTAAGGGGTGATTTACGGCGCAAAGTAAAATGCCCGGTGGCGTCAGCAACCGTAGAATCTGCGAGGTAGTTTTGATCACCGTAGATACCGACGAGTTTCACCACACCGGGTGTAAGCCCTTCGAAGTATGCATCAATGAAGGTGGAATCCTGATCAGCATTGGTTGCTGTAGTCTGCGCGGAAAGAAAAGAATTGGTGAAGAGTATTGCAATACAAAGTGCTTTCAGTGGCGCCATGGCAAATAGGTTGTTTATAAAACGAGGGACAAAAATAAGACCCGTAACACTTGTTTGTTGAGGTTTTGCGAAATGTTTGCAAACGGACCCATCATTAGTCCTTCACCCTGCCCAATCCCAATGTTTTGAGCATCCAGCGCGGCAGCGGTTTTTCCGGGTTGCTGCGTTTTCGGAGATCGAGGTACCAGCCAATTTTTTTCAAGATCGGAATTTTATGGGTTTCAACAAATTCAATAAGGGTACCATCTGGGTCTTCAATATAAGAGAAGTAGCCGGCTGCTTCGCCCATGTCGAAAGAACCACTGCTGTCCACGGTAAATGGGTGTCCGCGTTCGGCACAGAATTTTTTCATATCAGCCATGCCCATCATATCAAAACAGAGGTGGATAAAGCCCAAATCGCCCCAATAACGATGCTCATAAATTTTTCTAGGGCTGCGATCCAGGGCCTGTACCAGTTCAATTTCTGAATCGCCGAGCAGTCGGCTGAAGGGCCCCTTGCGTTTTTCGGGATGTCGAAGTAGCACCCTGCGGTAATGCTCAAAACCTCCGTCTATGCCATTCCAGTCTGCAAACTGACCTGTTTCATCGTACACAATGGTTTGATAGCCCAGAATATCCGCGTAAAAACGCACGGATCGCTCCATATCAGACACCCCGATAAATGCGCCGTACATGCCGCCTGTTGTTCCACGCCCATCGTCGTCGGGTGTGGAAAACCAGTCGGTGCACTGCACTATCTCAAAAGCATTGCCCCAGGGATCTTTGACGAAAAAGTGTTCTTCGCCATTTGGCCCAGGAACGGGATTGGTGAGCATGGTCACGCCACTTTTTCGAAGGCGGTGAAAGCACGCTGTTACGTCCTTGCATTTTATTTTTGCAACAGCGATACCCAAGTCGCCAATCTGGGGCCGGAAAGCGGGTGCTTCCGGCGTTCGTCCTGTGTATTGCCAAATTTCCATACCGCCACCGCCGTGTAAATTGAGTGCTAAGATGGCATGTCGAGTCTGTGGTTGGCCACCGGTATAAGGCAGCATGAGGCCCGCTTCTGCCGCCTCCTCAAACATGGGAATATCCATGCCAAAATACTGGCGGTACCATTTGAATGCTTCGTGGACATCTGCCACGCCAATCCCAACTTGTTGAATTCCGGATATAAACATAAAAATCTGGTTAAAGACCGCCACCCTTGTGTTGGTCAATGTGCGTTGCAAAGGTAGAAAGTAACTGGTTAGGTGGCACTTCGTCTGGCAGAAAATGGCCACTTTTTGGTCTCAGACGCGACCAAAAAACCAGTTACGGTAGAAAACCTAGGAGTGTACGGAATGTTTGCAAAGTGAGTGGTCGTGCCGTTGTTCTGCCGTAGGCGGGAATTCCAACGTCGAAGTAGGGTAACGAGTAGTCAAGACACCGCATGGTGAGCATGTTGATGCTGCGTCAGGCGATTTCTTCGGCCAGCCATTGGTCGATATTTTTGGTGGTACTGGAGAAGTTGACGCCTATGCCGATGATTTTTTTATTTTTTAGCCAGTATGCCTGGTAGTATTTTTTGCGTTTTATTTGGTCGAGGGCAGTTTGTGGGCTTTCATCGAGTTTGAATTCGAGGATAACGACATGGTTATCGGTTTCGACGAGGCTGTCGACGCGTCCGTCGCTGGTGCAGACTTCGCTGTGGACGCGGATGCCCATGTAGGTGAAAAGCAGGTGGATGGCGGCATGGAAGAATTTTTCC
>CAIZLM010000004.1 GCA_903933805.1 uncultured Bacteroidota bacterium
TTAGGTGGCACGCTGTCTGGCCAAAAAAGACCCATTTTCCGCCATACTTCGCAGATTTTTTTGACCGTAGCGCTGCTACGGCCTACAAAAATCCGCTTCGTCTGGCAAAAAATGGCCTCTTTTTTGTCTCAGACGCGACCATGCTAACCAGCTACGTATTTTATTAAAACAAAATTTTCAGTTTTTGCCCCCATTCAAAATCCAATAATGCACTTAAAGTAAACCACTTGTTTCACCATATAATCAGTTCGATAAATTTATGACACTCCACGCCCTTTTGAGCGCCTTGTTCTTCCTTCAGGCACCCGCTACGGTACCCGTCACCAAACCTGCCGAATCACAGTCCTTGCTGGACATTATTTTGGGAAGCAGTACCTCTGGTCTGATTGTGATCGGCATACTGCTCATTTTGTCCATCGTTGCCGTTTACATCATCATCGAAAGGTATCTCACGCTGACCCGCGCAGGCCAGGTTGACCATAATTTCATGAACAGTATCCGGGCCAGTGTTGAAAGTGGCAATCTTCAGGCCGCAAAGGCATTGTGCCAGAGTGTTGATGCTCCTATGGCACGTATGGTGGAAAAAGGACTTGACCGAATCGGAAAGCCTTTGGACGATATCAACAAGTCAATTGAGAATGTTGGCAATTTGGAGTTGCTAAAACTGGAAAAAAATCTTTCTACCCTGGCCTCTATTTCAGGTATCGCTCCGATGATTGGCCTTTTGGGCACGGTTATCGGTCTGATCATTGCCTTCCAGGATATGGCATCGGCCGACGTGATCAAACCTTCTACGCTTTCCAATGGTATTTATCACGCACTGACAGCCACGGCTTCGGGCTTGTTGGTTTCCATCATTGCCATGGCAGGGTACAATATTTTGGTGAACAACCTCGACAAAGTGATTTTCAAAATGGAAAACACTGCCGTGCAGTTCATGGATCTATTGCAGGAGCCATCTCGTTGATAGATAAAACGGATGTTGAAAACGAAGGTTAAGCCATGACTTCCTTCCAAACACGAATCCTTTTTGTCACATTACCTACGCATTAAATTAAAGAAAATGGGACTCAAACGCCGCCAACGGGTCGAGCCGGAATTCAGCCTTGCAGCCATGATCGATGTGATCTTCCTGCTGCTTATGTTTTTTATGCTGACCTCTAATTTCGTCACGCCCAATGCCCTGAACCTTCAACTGCCTTCCAGTACTTCTAAGTCAATGGCCTCTCCTGCCCTGTCGGTTTCGGTAAAAGCAGACGGTACCTTTTATATTGAGCGGCAGGGGGTAGATAAATTAAAACTCGAAACTGCGCTTCGTGCACGCATCCGGGCCGATAGTAAGGACCCGAAAGCAACCACCATCACGGTTGCCGCAGACAAAGCTGCCACCGTGGAAGACGTCGTGTTTATTCTCGATATTGCCAACCGGTTGAAGGTGAAGACGATCCTGGCCACCAACCCTAGCCAAGAATAGGCTTCGTTTTCCTGCCTGATCGCTCCCCCGTCACGTCACAAGCATCATTACACCTAAACAACGATGTTATGAAAGCCGTAGTCAATGATAATGAAAACCGCACCAAAGGCCTTTTGATAAGTTTGGTGTTTCATACCCTGCTGGTTTTGCTGATGTTCCTGTACACATTTGCGAAAAAACCGGAAAGTACTGAAATTCCACCCATTTCCATTGAATGGGGTGGTGGCGGTGACAATGCTGCCGCCGGCGAACCCGATAAGGGAATGGGGGAGGATTACACGCCACCTGGTGAACAGTCTTCTCCTGCGCCAACAACTCCGGCCGCAGCGACACCTGTTGCCACGCCTAGGCCAACCCCAACCCCTACAGCCCCCCCTCAAACGGCCACCTCGGATGATCCGGAAGTCGCAGCCGTCAGAAAACAGCAAGAAAAAGAACGCAAAAAGCAAGAGGAGGCGTACCAACAGGAACAAATCCGTCAAGCAGAGGAGTTTGCCAAGCAAAAAGCAGCAGCCGATGCAAAGGCCGTCGCCGAAGCCAAACGCAATAAAGTTAAAAACGATGCCGGTGGCGCGTTTAATGGCAAGAAAAATAGCTCCGGCGCGGGCGCCGGCGGTGGTGGCAATGCAGGCAATGGCGGCATCAATGGCGGTACTGGCGACAATCCCTTTGGAAAAAGCAGTGGCTCCGGTGGTGGCTCCGGCGGCGGTGATGGAACTGGTACGGGAGCTTCTGTCGGTGGCGGACTAGGTGGCCGAAAAATAACGAATCGAGGTCGAATCGACGACAGATCCCAAAAAGAAGGCAAAGTGGTTATAGCTGTCTGCGTTGATACAGAAGGCCAAGTAACAAGTGCAGACTATAGACTATCAGGCTCTACGACGCAAGACACTGAGCTCAAGAACAAGGCCATTGCCGCAGCCAAGGGCTACCGCTTTGGACCCTCCCAAGCATCGCAAGAATGCGGTACCATAACGTTCGTATTCAAACTAAAATGATCGTATATCGCTGATTGTCCTTGCGCGTCTATACCACACCATCGCAGTTGCCGGGGTCAGCAACAATATCCTCTTACAAGTCCTTTTGATCCATAAAAAAACCCCGATAAGCGCGCTTATCGGGGTTTTTTATGGATCAAAATCAACCCTTGTTGTCGGGCTCAATTCTGGTGAGTACTTTTTTGTCTTCCGATAATTGAAAGATGTCAGGAAAAAAAATCTTGGTGGTTGCCTGTTCCCGGCATTCGCGACCATCGCGGCGCTTGATGGGTTTTCGTTCCGGGTTTTTTGTGTGGATCGCCAGCACATCCGTGTTTGGTGCAGCCGTAGAGTCCTTGGTTACGTCATAGCGCCCATCTTTGATCAAAAAATTCAGTATTTCCCTGGATGCATCCCAGATTTGAATGTTTGTTTCCACGAGAATGTTGCTGCCAGCCCACGCATGTATGTCAAAGTCGCCCACGAGATCAAACGTGACGATTTTGACAGAATCCACGTCAAATATTTGGTAGGTGGTGCGCTCCATCTGAGCGTTTGCGCTGCTGACACACAGCGCAAACAATACGGTAGGAATCAAGAATAAAATTTTCATAGGAAGCAATTTTCAGGGGTAAAGTTCGCACAGTAATCCTGAAATTGGTAACGCGAATGGATTTACTATGTTGTATAAGTTTAAAGTAACTGGTTAGGTGGCACGCTGTCTGGCCCGAAAAGGGCCATTTTCCGCCATGCTTCGCAGATTTTTTTGACCATAGCGCTGCTATGGCCTACAAAAATCCGCTTCGTCTGGCCCGAAAAGGTCCATTTTTTTGTCTCAGACGCGACCACGCTAACCAGTTACAGTTTAAAAAAGCCTCAGACTGCGGCCCATAACCGCTAATAATTACCGGTTGTCTCCCCTCGGAGGAATTGAATTTTGAGGTCTTTCGGAACGAACACCACAAATGAAATAGCTTCCCGGAGCACCTCACTTTTTACTTTAAGCTGTTTTTGAAGGTTGGGGGCTGTGATGACCAATACGTCACCGACAGACTTGGAAACGAGGTCGTAACGGCCGACACTGGCCAATTCGTCGAGCATGGGACCATTGCCAGCCGGGAGCGCAACCCCGATTTCAAACCGCAAGGACGGGCTGTCCCAAATTTTTAAATCAATCTTACCGGGCAAATCAAGTACAATCGAAGCGGCGCCCTCGGTGTTAAAGGACTTGTTGAATACCTTGCCCGACGGCTGCGCATCAGCGGCAAATGAAAGCGCCAGCAGCATAAACGAAAGATTTGATAGAATAGTCATAACAAAACCTCCTTCTTAGTTCACACCAAAATTAAGTTTTTTTATTGGTAATTGCAATAGCTTAAAGTATAAAATACCTTTTATGGCGCAAAATCGAACAATCGTGAATCGAAAGGATCGATCATTGTTTTCAAAAGGGCGTTAAATCGTTACCTTAGCCCAAAATTTATGTGTCATGCGTAGAAATAATATGATTGAAGTGGCCTGTTTATTGGCACTTGCCTGCCTGAATGGCTGTGTAGGGCCGGCTTTTCATACAGGGGCATCTCTTTCTGGCAACAAGGGGTTACAGAGTGGTCCGATGATTGGTTATGAGGACATGCGTGAGGTATTGATATGGGTACAGGCGAAGGGGCGTACGACGGTGGAGGTTGTGTACTGGGATACAGCAGCAACAGCCGTTCGATATCACACGCGCCGGGTGTTTGCCGAACAGCCAGCTTTTACGGTCAAATGTATTGCGGATCAAGTGCAGCCGGGGAAAACGTATCAATATCAGGTCTTGATCGGTGGGAAGGCCGTGGAACTTTCCTATCCTACTACTTTTAAGACCCAATCGCTGTGGCAGTGGCGCACCGACCCGCCCGCTTTTTCGTTTGCCACGGGCAGTTGCGCTTTTATCAACGAAGCGGCGTACGACAGACCAAAGCCGTATGGCTCTAACTATCAGATTTTTAGCAGAATTGCCGAACAGAAACCCGATTTTATGGTATGGCTGGGCGATAATGTGTACTACCGCGAGCCCGATTGGTTTACCCAAACAGGTATGGTACACCGATATACCCACTCCCGTTCTTTGCCCGAGCTACAACCCCTTTTGGCTTCTACGGCCCATTACGCTATTTGGGATGATCATGATTATGGTCCCGACAACTCCGATGCAACTTGGGTCAACAAAGAAAAGTCTTGGGAGGTATTCCGCGATTTTTGGGGAAACCCCACATTTGGCGTCAATGGGCAGAAAGGATGTACGACGATGTTCCAGTACAACGACGCGGACTTCTTTCTGTTGGACAACCGCTACTTTCGCTCGCCGGATCGCTGCACGACGTGTGAACGCACATCCCTTGGCAAGGATCAAATGGACTGGCTCATTGGATCGTTGGCTTCCAGCCGTGCGCCCTTTAAATTTGTGGCCATTGGTGGACAAGTGGTTACAACCGATGACAACGATGAAACAGCCTTCCATTATTATCCTGCTGAGCGTGATACCTTGCTCCGTCGGATTGAACGGGAAGGGATTAAGGGTGTAATCTTCCTCACCGGCGACCGGCATTTCACGGAACTCAGCGCGATGAAAAACAGCACGGGTAATTGGGTGTACGACCTTACGACCTCCTCGCTCACGGCGGGTTCGTTCCGAGATGCGGCCACCAAAACGACCAACGAATTTCGCATTCCTGGAACGGTGGTAGCAGAAAATAATTTTTCCATGCTCCGTTTTGACGGGCCACGGAATGCCAGGGTACTGACTATTACGGTTTACAATGCAGCAGGTAAGGAGATGTGGTCAAAAAATATCCTGCCTGATTTCACCATAAAATAGTGATAATTATCTAAAGTAACTGGTTAGGTGGCGCACTGTCTGCCCCAATAAGGCTTATTTTCTGCCATACTTCGCCCATTTTTTTTACAAGAGCGTATAATACGGCAAGTAAAATGCGCTTTGTCTGGCAAAAAAACGACCGATTTTTCGCCTCAAACGCGACCATCTAACCAGTTACATCATAAAAACAGTCAAAATGGGATCTCCATTCAATCCGGTAGGCGTAATTGGCGCAGGATATTTCGGAACAGCAGTAGCCAATTTACTGGCATACAATTCAGACGTCTTGTTGTTCAGTCGTCGGGATGATGTGGTGGCGGAGATCAACCATCACCACAGACACCTGGGTATGCAGATGTCACCAAGGGTGCGGGCGACCACCGATGTTGCTGAACTGGCGCAACAGTGCACGTTGATTTTTCCAATTGTTCCATCGAATAGTTTCCGCGGTATGATTCGGGTCCTTTCGCCTTACCTTCGCCCACACCATATTATTATACATGGTACAAAAGGGTTTGATTTGAACGGTTTGGAGGAGGAAGATTTGGACAAACCAGGCACCGTCATCACGCGTGCGAATGTACTGACCATGAGTGAGGTTATCCGGGAAGAGAGCAGTGTGGTTCGTGTAGGCTGCTTGAGCGGCCCCAATCTTGCGGCGGAAATCATGGCCGGGCAACCTGCTGCTACCTTGGTTGGAAGTCGTTTTCGAGAAGTAATACAAGCCGGACAACAGGCGCTGAACAGCTCAAAATTTCATGTGTATGGTTCTTATGATATACTTGGAGCGGAGTTGGCAGGCGCGTTAAAAAATATTGTCGCGTTGGGTTCTGGAATCATTGGCGGGTTGGGGCTGGGGCGCAACATGCAGGGCTTACTCATAGCGAGGGGTTTGGCGGAAATGGTATATTTTGGCAAGTCACTGGGCACCTCCAGTCAGGCGTTTATCGGTGTTGCGGGAATAGGCGATTTGGTGGCTACGGCGACCAGCATGAACAGTAGGAATTACACATTTGGCACCCGTTTGGCCAAGGGCGAGACCATGGAGACCATACGAGACACCATGCCTGAACTGGCAGAAGGCGTCCGTACACTCCGGATCGCCCACCAACTGGCGCGACACTACAAGCTTCACGTACCCATCACCACCATGCTCCACGCCGTCGTGTTTGCCGGTTATCCCATAGAAAAAGCCTTGGAGTACCTGATGACCTACCCGTATGCGGTGGACGTGGATTTTTTGTAAACCCTTGTTGTCAAGGGAGGGTAAATGCCGTTTTCACCAGCCGCACGACCTCGGCTTCTTCAGGTAGAAACAGGGTTAGTTCTGTTTCCGTTAACAACAAAATTTGGGCTTTCCATTGGACAGACCCATAAGGGCCGGGAGAGAAAATATCAATGCTTTTGGTGGATGGCCGGAAGACATATCGTCGGCCTTCGGGGAAAGAGATTTCTTGTGTGCGCTCGTTTTTATTGTACAGAGAAAGAGTGCTGTCTGCAAAAAAAACAGCGAAATAGGGCGTTTCAATCGCTTCTGCGATCCGGGCAACTTCTCTTATGCTGTCTCGCTCTTCCCAACGTTCGAACAACTTGGTGCGTCTTTTCCCCTGTTCATCGTCGGGGTCAATTCCAAACCAAGTACGCGCCCTGCTTGTCCGTATGTGTTGATAAACAGCCAGGGCTTGTGGCAGTGCTACCATCTTTTTGTCAACTGAAATGCCCTGTTCGGAGTAAGCCACTACCTCCCAACGGCCTGTTAATGAAGGGGGTTGCCCCGTCGTTTGGCCGATCAGGAGGTAGTGGCAGCAAAGTAACCCTGGGAAAACCAAGGTTTTGAAGACATATTGGTACATATTGATCAGACATAACTGGTTAGGTGGCACGCTGTTTGGCCCAAAATGGCCCATTTTCCGCCATACTTCGCATATGTTTTTGACCGTAGCGCTGCTACGGCCTACAAAATGCGCTTCGTCTCGCAAAAAATGGCCTCTTTTTTGTCTCAGACGCGACCACGCTAACCAGTTACGATCAGGCAATCAATTTTTTACTGGCAACCTTTTTTTTCAAGGAGCCGTTTTCACTGGTTTTTGTTTTGAGTCCAATTGCCAAGACCAGCACCTCGTCCATTTTATTGACGTAGTGAAACTTCAGCCCTTTGATGTATTCCTGCTCAATTTCCTCCACGTGTTTTTGATTGTCCTTACAGAGGATAACCTCTTTGATACCGGCGCGTTTGGCTGCCAATATTTTTTCTTTGATACCACCAACCGGCAACACTTTGCCCCGGAGGGTAATTTCGCCGGTCATTGCCAAGAATGACTTCAACGGGCGGTTGGTGAAAGCGGAGGTAATGGCAGTGAGCATCGTAATACCTGCGGACGGGCCATCTTTTGGGATTGCGCCCTCTGGAATGTGGATGTGGATATCTGTTTTTTCGAAGGTTTCGGTTTCAATGCCCAGCGACTCGGCATGGGCCTTGATGTAACTGAGAGCGGTGCTGGCGCTTTCTTTCATTACTTCGCCCAGGTTGCCGGTCAATTGGAGCCTTCCGTTTCCTTTGTTGAGGCTCACTTCAATAAAAAGAATTTCGCCACCGACAGCAGTCCACGCCAACCCAATGGCGACGCCGGAGGATTGTTGTTCTTGGTACACTTCAGCGTCATACTTGGTAGGGCCAAGAATGACGTGTAGATGTTCTGGGCGTACATTCATTTCGTATGGTTCGTCCATGGCAACACGCTTGGCGGCATACCGCATCACCGAGCCGATTTCACGGGCCAAGCTGCGCACACCACTTTCTGCGGTATAACTTTGAACTATTTTCACCACGGCCTTATCGCTCACTTTGATATGGTTGGGTTTCAGGCCGTGTTCTTTTCGCTGAGCAGGAATGAGGTGCCGTTTGGCGATTTCTACTTTTTCCTCCAGTGAATACCCTGAAATATCAATCATTTCCATGCGGTCGAGCAGGGCGGGTTGAATGGTGCCCAAGGAGTTGGCAGTGGCAATGAAAAGCACCTTGGACAGGTCATACTCTATTTCAAGGTAGTTGTCATGAAAGGTGGTGTTTTGTTCCGGGTCCAGCACCTCCAACAAAGCGGAGGAGGGGTCGCCCCTGAAATCCTTGCCCACTTTGTCAATTTCATCTAGGATGAAAACAGGGTTTCCGGATTTGGCTTTTTTGAGGGCTTGCACAATACGCCCTGGCATAGCGCCGATGTATGTTTTACGGTGTCCGCGGATTTCAGCTTCATCGTGCAACCCGCCGAGGCTCATTCGGACATATTTGCGTTTCAAGGCTTTGGCGATACTGTTCCCCAAAGACGTTTTACCCACGCCTGGGGGGCCGACGAGGCACAGAATTGGGGCTTTCATGTCGCCCTTGAGTTTGAGTACTGCTAGGTGTTCGAGGATGCGTTCTTTTACTTTTCCGAGGCCGTAGTGGTCTCGGTCCAGCACCTGTCTGACCTTTTTGAGGTCAAAATTGTCCTTGGTAAAATCGAGCCAAGGCAGATCAATCAGTGTTTCTAGGTAGTTGAGTCCGATGGCATACTCTGCCACCTGAGGGTTTACCCGGCGGAGTTTGTTGATTTCGCGGGCGAAAGCATCCTCTACATTTTTGGGCCATTTTTTGCGCAAGGCCTTTTTGAGCAGTTCGTTTATCTCTTCCTCTTGTGGGTTTTGCCCCAGTTCTTCTTGAATAGTTTTGAGCTGTTGGCTGAGGAAGTAGTCGCGCTGTTGTTTTTCGATATCAGTGCGAACTTTAGAATCTATTTGGTCTTTCAATTCCAACAATTGCAACTCAGAGTCCATGTGGTGGAGGATCACACTGGCTTTGTCTTTGAGGTTGTTTATTTCCAGAATATCCTGTTTATGGCTGATTTGGATACCGAGGTTGGAGGCGATGAAATTCAGTAAAAAATTGTCATTGTTGATGTTTTTCAACATGACAACGGCTTCAGAAGGAATCTGAGGCGATAGTTCTATGATTTGTTTAGCGGAATCTCGTACGCTGCTAATGAGCGCTTTGAACTCCAGTTTGTTTTTGATGGTTTCATATTCCAGGGTACTGATCTGTCCGATCATGTAGGGATCATCGCTCAGTATTTCATCGAGTTGAAACCGTTTTCGGCCTTGTAAAATGGCAGTGGTAGAGCCATCGGGCATTTTCAGCAATTTCAGGATGCGCGCAACCGTGCCAATCCGATACAGGTCACGTGGGCTGGGCGCTTCGATTTTCATGTCTTTTTGGGACAATACGCCAATGTAGCGGTTGTCTTCATAAGCTTTCTGAACCGCTCGGATACTTTTATCGCGTCCAACTGTAATAGGTGTTACGATACCTGGGAACAGCACCGTGTTTTTCAACGGCAGGATGGGGAGGCTGTCGGGAAATATTTCACCCTGCTTTTCGTCGTCTTCTTCCAACGAGAAAAGGGGTACGAAGTCGGGCTCATCGTCCGACTGTTGTGTCATCAACCAATTATCAAACATACTCATACGATTACGAAGGGTTAAAGGAGAAGTCTCCTTACAATAACAACCGTAAAATTCCGGATATTTACCTGAAACAAAACGGTAAAAAAGTGATTTGCGACAAACTGGCAGCAAAAAAGCAATTTCTAGGTGCTCGTACTATTAGGCAAAATGCCTGCCATTGGAGAAGTTGCGGGTATTTGGCAGTAAATAAAGTCTAATAAGGACAAAAGGGCAGGTCGTCAATGGAAATCACGCCAATGTTGCCGAATGGGCGAAGGTGGACAATGATTTGGCATCGTGCATTCGACTGCTCAACGCCCCAAGTGTACCAAAAGTACGCTCACGTCAGCCGGGTTTACGCCTGAAATTCGGCTGGCCTGACCAATGGTGCGGGGTTTTATCATTGACAACTTGTCACGTGCTTCAATACTAAGGCCATTGATGGAGCGGTAGTCAAAGTTTTCGTGGATGGCCAGCGTTTCCATCCGGCTGTGCTTGCCGACCATTTCTTCTTCTTTTCTGATGTAGCCTTCGTATTTGATGCCGATTTCCGCTACTTCCAAAATTTCTTGTTCGTAGGGTGCGAGGAAGTTGGCCAGTTCTGGCAAAGCAGAAGCCATGCCGGAAATATTGGTTTGTGGTCGGAGCAGTATATTGTGGAGCTTGATTTTTTGTCCAATCTGTGCTGAATCAACGCTGTCCAAGTAACCGTTGATTGCTTCTGGCATCACGTTGGCTTGTCGGAAAAACGCTTCGATTTCTGAGACGGCCTGTATTTTGGTGCGCACGCGATCCATGCGCAGATCGGTACCTTTCACGCCAAGCTTGTAGGCGATGGGGGTTAGGCGCTGGTCGGCGTTGTCTTGCCGTAAAAGGATGCGGTATTCTGCGCGGCTGGTAAACATTCTGTAGGGTTCTTGTGTGCCTTTGTTGACCAGGTCATCGATGAGTACCCCGATATACGCTTCGGAGCGTTGTAGAACGAGCGGGGCATCGCCTTTTACTGCCAATGCGGCGTTCATTCCGGCCATCAGTCCCTGACAAGCAGCTTCTTCATAGCCGGTGGTTCCGTTGATTTGCCCGGCAAAATACAGGCCTTTTATGAGGTTGGTTTCTAGGGTCGTTTGGAGTTGGGTAGGTGGAAAATAGTCGTATTCAATGGCGTAACCTGGCCGAAACATCTTGACATTTTCCAGTCCTGGAATCAACTGAAGCGCTTTATACTGGACATCTTCCGGCAGCGAGGACGAAAAGCCATTGATGTAGATTTCAATGGTGTCGCGACCTTCAGGTTCTACGAAGAGCTGGTGGCGATCTTTGTCGCTGAATCGGTCAATTTTATCTTCAATACTGGGGCAATAGCGTGGTCCGACGCCTTGGATACGACCGCTGAACATGGGTGATTTGTCAAAACCTGTGCGCAGGGTATCGTGTACTTTTTGATTGGTGTAGGTACTCCAGCAGCTAAGTTGGTTGGTCAGTGTTGGGGTATCGGTGTAGGAAAATTTACCGGGCGGATCATCGCCGGGTTGTGCTTCCATTTTGGAGTAGTCGAGGCTCCGGCCATCGAGTCTGGGCGGTGTCCCTGTTTTCATCCGGCCGGCTTCGAAGCCGAGTTCTACGAGTTGTTCTGTGATACCCTTGGCGGCACTCTCCCCGGCCCGGCCGCCGCCAAACTGTTTTTCTCCAATGTGTATGATACCATTCAAGAACGTACCATTGGTGAGCACCACTGATTTGGCTTCAATTTCTAGCCCCATACCGGTAACAACCCCACACACGCGTCCGTTTTTCACAATCAGTCCACGGATCATTTCTTGCCAGAAATCGATGTTTGGGTTGGCTTCGAGCATAGATCGCCATTTGGCAGCAAACGCCATTCGGTCACTTTGAGCGCGTGGGCTCCACATGGCAGGTCCCTTGGAGCGGTTGAGCATGCGGAATTGTACGGCGGTGTGGTCGGTTACAATACCGGAGTAGCCGCCCAGTGCGTCAATTTCTCGGACAATTTGCCCTTTGGCCACGCCGCCCATGGCTGGGTTACAGCTCATTTGGGCGATGGTTTGCATATTCATGGTGGCCAGCAACACTTTCGCGCCCAAGTTGGCTGCCCCTACCGCCGCTTCGCACCCTGCATGGCCGGCGCCAACCACAATAACATCGTATTTTGGAAACATTTTTTGTCGTGGAAATTTTTTGAGTGCAGCATCCAGTCAATGGCATCATTACAAGGTAGTCTCCTTATAACATCCTTCACGGGGCGCTGCACGTGTCCTTTCGCAAGGCGTAAATCTTATTTATAACTGGTTGGGTGGCGCACAGTCTGGTCCAGAAATGGCCGTTTCCAGCCGTAAGCTGTCTATTTTTTTTGACCGTAGCGCTGCTATGTCAAAAAAAACGCTTCGACTGGAAAAAAACCGGCCACTTTTTTGTCTCAGCCGCGACCTCCTTCTTGGCTGCTACTTTTTATGTATAAACGTGTCAAAGGTAGCTTGAAAATCAGGGTTGCATTGATTTTATCCGAGTGAACAAATATGCCGCAACACCATTGATTGGAGTATTCAACGGTATTGTGTTCATTTTATTGGCCTTTTCCCCGTGTTTCCAGAATTTTAGGGTCTATTTTTATCGCTTTTTGGCGCAATTCTTCTCCTTTGGCGAAATTTCCGGCGGCGGAGTAGGCCAATCCAAGATCCCAAAGGTACGTGGCATTTTCGGGCGATAACTCCAATGCCTTGGAGAACCACATGATGGCGTCGGGATTTTTGCCCATCATGCCGTTGGAAACGCCGAGTAAGCGTGCTGTTTCGGGATCTTTGGCGTTGTATTGCCACGATTCTGCGAGGTAAGCGGCTGCTTTTGCCAGATTTCCTTGGCGTTCACCTTGAAATTTGCCACCATCGCGGAGCGCCAGCGCGAGGTTGGCTCTAAGATCAGCTTTTTCGGGGGCTAGGTTTACCGATTCTCGATAGTCTAAGATGGCGGCATCAAAGTTGCCCAAGACAAAATTACAGCCACCGCGAATGGTAAAGGCATCCCGGTAGTTGGGGTGAATTTTGATGGCTTGGGTTGAATAGGGGATTGCTTGCCGGCAAAATTCTTTCTGTTTTTCAGGATCAGTCTGCACTCGGGCCTTGTCAAACAGCGCACCGCCACAGGCATTTTGAAGTTTTGCGCTGTTGATTGAAGTCTTGGCATCTGAGAAGAAGAGCGTCTCATTGCTCGCCCAAACAGGGTTTCGCGTGATGGTTTTTACTGAAAAAAGCACAAGCGCCAAACCGATAATTCCGAGGGCGATGTTTTTGTTTTTGGCGTACAGGTTGACCAAAAGTATGGCGGCGACCACACAAAACCCGAGTGAAGGCATGAAAGCAAAACGTTCTCCCATATTTGTGCCGATGGGAAAAACGACGTTGGATACAATGCTCAAGGGCAACAAGTACAACCAAATTCCAAAAGCCAACGGATTGAGACGACTTGTTCCCCGGATGGCATACCACACCAAGCCTCCATATAAAAGCAGGCTCAGCAGGGCTATTGGGTTGCTGAAGGTGATGAGGCCGATTTGTCGCGGGTAGTAATCATGGGTGAGCGGATGTGGTACAACCAGCAATTGGAGGTATTTCCAAAGGGTGAAAAAGATCGTGGCCATTTTTTCAGCGGGGGCATATAAAACCCATTGTCCACCCTCTAGTTTTAGGAAAGGATTGTTCATCAATTCCATGGGTACGCCGCCGAAACGCCAGTGCAGGATACTGCCACGCAGTACAAAAAAGGCGGCAAAAGCAATAAAAACAGGGGCCGATGAAGCTAGGATTGATTTTTTTTCAAGGGAAACTTTCTCCCCAAAGAACCACAGTGCAAGTGGAATAAGCACCACAAAAGCGGCAGCATTCTCTTTGGAAAGGCAGGCTACAAAGAAAGCAATGCCTGACAAAACGCCCCATATCAACTTACCGGTATCATACGCTCGAAAAGCCAAATACAGCGCGCCAAGACTTCCCAACATGGTCACAATCTCGTCGCAACCTTTGATGTTGGCCACCACTTCAGTGTGGATCGGATGCACGACAAACAACATTGCTGCCAGCCAGGACGTCAGCCATGCGCGGTCGTTGCTCGGACCACCAAACAGGCGCAATAACGTGCGGTAAAACACCACACACGTGCCGGCAAAAAGCAATACCGTCAGCAGGTGAAAAACGAAGGGCGAACTTCCGACCAATTGATATACCAAGGCAAATAAAACGAGGGTCATGGGGCGATAGCGCCCGCCGGAAACCAGTGCGTCCTTGCCTTCTACCTTGAAAAACCCAAAAAAGGTGTCGTTGGATAAAATACCTCCGATGCCATTTACACCTTGTTTTGTAAACATATTGTCTGTAATGACGATGGCGTCATCCAAGACAAACCCGTGCAGGAGGGTGTTGGCGTATAGCAAGAAAGCTACCCCAAAAATAATTCCGCTTTGTATCCAAGTGTTGCGGAACAAGTCGGGTATGTTCAGGTTAACAGGTATTGGAGCAACCTTGTTTGGTTGCTGAGGAGGCGTAATTTTTTGCTTTATATTCTTTGCCATTGATCGGAGTGTAAAATTTCACCCGCGAAAGAACGAATTATTTTTCGTTTATTCTCCAATCATGCGCAATTCAGGACCGGATTTTCTAAAAGCCTTGTAAGCGCCCTTGCCAAATTTTGATCCATTGAACACGGTTGTTCCTGCCAGTTGTTGCTGTGTTTCAACAGGCAGTTGTATGAAATTGACGCATTTTTCCGAGCAGCAGGCGTGGTAATGGTCCCGACATTCAGCGCACTGAATGAACAGGATATGGCAGTGTTCATTGGCACAGTTCAGGTGTTCATCGGCTGGTTTACCGCATTGGTGACAGTGCGCGATCACATCGGGGCTGATGCGTTCGCCAAGACGTTCGTCGAATACGAAGTTTTTCCCCAGAAATTTATTTTTCAGCCCCTTGGCTTTTACTTGTCGATCGTATTCTATGATGCCGCCTTCCAATTGGAATACATTATCGAAGCCGCGGTAGCGCATGTAGGCACTGGCTTTTTCGCATCGGATGCCCCCGGTGCAATACATCAGAATTTTTTTGTCTTTGTGGTTGGCCAATTGTTCGGCAACCAATGGCAATTCTTCGCGGAAGGTAACGGCATCGGGTGCTATCGCATTTTCGAAGCGACCGACTTCGCTTTCGTAGTGGTTTCGCATATCCACGACGATGGTGTTGGGGTCGTCAGAGAGTTGGTTCCAAGCTTCAGCGTTGAGGTGGACACCGGTTTGCGCGGGGTCAAAATGGGGGTCGTCAATACCATCGGCCACAATTTTTTCTCGTACTTTGATGGCGAGTGCAAAAAACGATTTCCCGTCGGCTTCCACGGCGATGTTGAGGCGAAGGTTTTGGAACATAGGGTAGCCATCCATCGCCTGTTTAAAATCCGAAAAACGAGATTCAGGGACGGAAAGTTGTGCATTCACACCCTCGCGGGCAACGTAAATACGGCCGAGCACGCCAAGGGAGTGGTACAAACGAAACAGGTCATCGCGGAAAACTTGGGGATCAGGAATGTGTGCGTATTTGTAGTAGGAGAGTGTTACGCGAAGTTCCGTGCTTTGGCGCATACGCTCTTTCAATTCCTTCCGGTTTACGCGGTTGTGGAGGTTGCGCAGGGGGATTTTAGAGTCTAGAACCTTTTCCATGATAAATATTAGTCTGCAAAATTGTAACTGGTTAGCGTGGTCTCGTCGGAGACAAAAAAGTACACAATTTTTGCCATACGAAGCGGATTTTTGTAGGCCGTAGCAGCGCTGCGGTCAAAAAAATCTGCGAAGTATGGCGGAAAATGGTTCTTTTTGGGCCATACAGGGTGCCACCCAACCAGTTACGCAAAATTAAGGCTAATAAACGTAATTAATTGCCCATACAGCAGAATTTTGTGACACACAATACGATATTGTTTTTATGGTAAAATACAGGGCTTTGATTCAAGCAGATGGCTTGGAAGTTTCGGTTGATATTTGTTTGGAGCGTCGTCGCGATACCCGATACGGTATTACAGGCAAACGAGCCACGCTGCGTATGCCCATCGGCGTTCAAGAGGATTATGTTGCACTACAACTGAAAAAGTTGGAATCGTGGGTGGCAGAAGTTTTTATAAAAAAACCGCTTTTACGCCAGGAACATGCGTTAAAGGTTTACGAAACCGGTCATGTGTTGACGGTTGGCCCCCGCCGATATGTGTTGCACGTTCAGATAGAGGAACGCGCCACCCACACTGCCCGGCTGGTGGGAGAAACCATCCACCTGCAAATGTCGGCAAAAGCCACCCCCATACAACTCAAGAAAGCTACGAAGACCCTGCTTTCACGGGTGGTAGCAGGCGATTATTATCCTGATATCCACCGTCGGGTGCATGATTGGAACGACCGCACGTATCGCCAGGCCATCAAGAGCGTTAACCTGAAGTACAACCACTCCAATTGGGGGAGTTGTTCATCGTGTGGCAACGTCAACCTTTCCACGCGCCTGCTGTTTGCACCCGTAGAAGTCCAGGATTACGTAATATTGCATGAGCTCGCACACTTGGTTGAGCTCAACCATTCCGACCGTTTTTGGGCATTGGTGTCGCAACACATGCCCGATTACCCCGAAAAAGAACGTTGGCTCAAAGTAAACCGTGGCATGTGTGATTTTTGATCCTCCATGCTGTTAACCACAAGACAATGAAACCAGACATCACGACCCCTGATGACATCCGCACCCTGATTGACGCTTTTTACGAAAAGGTCCAGTCCGATGATTTGATTGGCTATATTTTTAACGATGTCGCCAATGTTGATTGGTCGCACCATTTGCCGGTGATGTATGCTTTTTGGGAGTTTTTGTTGTTGGGCACCCCCGATGCTTACCGGGGTAATCCTATCCAGAAGCACTTTGATTTGCACGCCAAACACCCGCTCAAGGCGGAGTATTTCGACCGTTGGTTGGCCCTTTTTCAGGGGACTATTGACGCGTATTTTGAAGGACCCACTGCCAAAGATGCCAAGTTTAGGGCTTTTGCCATTGCGGAAACATGGAAGCCAAAATTTGATGGCCCTTTTTCGGTTTGATTCACACCTTTTCTTTTTCCTCTAAATCACGCAACAACAATTTCAGGGCTCCGGCAGAGAGAATTGTTTCAACGATGGTAATGACCAATGAGGCCATCATGAGCACCAAGCTGACGGCAAACAAGACTTTTCCACCCACTTGCCAGCCTTGGTAAATAAAAAACATCGTGATCACGCAGACGAGTATGCTTGTCACGGCAAACACTTGCATCCATCGGATGAGCCAAAGGCGGCGTCGAAGGCTGTGAATTTGTTGGAGTAAATCGCGGTTTTTCTTTTTTTCGTAATCGGTTACGAGTTTTCGAATCAGGTTGGCGATTGCTAAAAACTTGTTGGTGTAGGCGATGAGTAGCAACGATACGGCTGGGAAAAGCAGTGCAGGCGTTTGGATGGTGAGGTCCATAAATAGTATGGGGTAAATTAAAAAACGAAGCTTGGCTGGTCCTACAACATATTAAGACAATAATTATTGTGCAAGGTTGTGTTTTGGAGGGGGCTTAAAGCGACAGCTCTCAAGCAGTTCACGGGCAAAAAAGCCTTATTAAGGGCCATTTTTGCCCGTGTAGTGTAATAAATAGGGACAGTATGGCCGTGTTTCTCCTTACTTTTAGGCATACCTTTACTGCTGATTCTATCCAATATGCCATGAGACCCGCCTTTCTTATTTTTTTGAGCGGCTTGGTGGTGTGCTGTTTCGCATGCCGGCAGACAAATGAAGGAAATACCTCTTCGCATGTGCCTATTTTCCGTGTTTCAACGGCAGATCTTCAGCGTGACTTGTACAGATTCAATAAAATTTCCGGTTTTTAGGTGTGATCTCAGAGGAGCCTTTCATTCCTTGGGTTACCTTTGCGCTCTATTTTTGGCAGGTCCTCCGAAATACTGGGGGTATTTGGCCAATTCTTATCTATCAAAAGGCTCAACAGTCCGACAATATGTACCGTACCCACACCTGCGGAGAGCTCCGCATCAGCGACATCAACAAGGAAGTAACCCTCAGCGGCTGGTCGGCCATCGTGCGCGACAAAGGCGCCCTGCTTTGGATAGACCTGCGCGACCGATACGGCATCACGCAGTTGGTTATGGATGAAAATTACACCTCCAAAGAACTGTTTGAAACGGCCCGCTCGGTTGGCCGCGAATTTGTGTTGCAGGCCACCGGAACGGTTATTGAAAGGGCTTCAAAAACAACTAAAATTCCAACAGGCGAAATCGAGATCAAGGTCACGGCGCTCAGAATTCTGAACGCATCCAAGACGCCACCATTCACCATTCAGGATGATACCGATGGTGGAGATGATCTTCGGATGAAATACCGGTACTTGGATCTACGCCGCAATGCAGTGCAAAAAAACCTGCTATTTCGTTCAAGTTTGGCCATTGAAACCAGAAAATACCTTGCTGGAGAGGGCTTTATTGAGGTAGAAACCCCCAATTTGATCAAGAGTACCCCTGAAGGTGCAAGGGATTTTGTGGTGCCAAGCCGGATGAACAAGGGACAGTTTTACGCCCTGCCGCAGTCACCTCAAACGTTCAAGCAAATACTCATGGTGGCTGGCTTCGACAAGTATTTTCAAATTGTGAAGTGCTTTCGCGATGAGGATTTGCGCGCAGACCGACAGCCGGAATTTACACAAATAGACTGTGAAATGTCATTTGTGCACCAGGAAGACATCCTCAACACGTTTGAAGGGTTGACCAAATACTTGTTTCAACAAGCGTTGGGCATCACGCTCGGAGATTTCCCCCGCATGACGTACGATGAAGCCATGCGCCGCTTTGGCTCCGATAAGCCCGATTTGCGCTTTAGCATGGAATTTTGTGACCTCAGTGACACCGCCAAGGGCAAAGGATTTCCGGTGTTTGACAGTGCGGAGTCGGTGATTGCCATTTGTGCGCCCGGCTGCGCTGATTATTCCCGCAAACAAATCGACGAACTAACAGAATGGCTGAAACGACCACAAATTGGCGCAAAAGGGCTCGTTTATGTGAAAATAGAAGCAGATGGCACGCCAAAATCAAGCGTTGATAAATTTTATACCACCGCTGATTTGAATGTCTGGACGGAACGTTGTGGCGCCAAGCCGGGAGATTTGCTGCTTTTGCTGTGTGGGGAAGAAGAAAAAACCCGCAAGCAACTGTCTGAACTACGACTTGAAATGGGTACGCGCCTTGGGTTGCGAAGCGGGGATGATTTCAAGCCGCTTTGGGTCATGGATTTCCCATTGCTGGAATGGGATGAAGATGAAAATAGGTTTTTTGCCATGCACCACCCGTTTACATCACCTAAACCCGGGGACATCGAAAAAATGGAAAGCGACGACCGCAATGTGTTGAAGTCTATGCGCGCCGATGCCTATGACTTGGTACTCAATGGCGTAGAAATTGGTGGAGGCTCTATCCGTATCCACGACCGCGACTTACAGGCCCGAAATTTCAAATTACTGGGCTTTACCCAGGAAGAGGCTGAGGCCCAATTTGGTTTCTTGTTGGGTGCATTTGAGTACGGTGCGCCACCACACGGTGGCATTGCTTTTGGGTTTGACCGCCTCAATGCCGTGATGAATGGCGCCAATTCCATTCGCGATTTTATTGCCTTCCCGAAAAACAACCAAGGACGGGACATGATGATTGACGCGCCGGATGGTATTAAATTGAAGCAATTGGAAGAGCTGGGTATTCGGGTGGTGGTAGAATAACGTCATTTGTATAATCGCCACTATCTTTGTCTCGATGAAACACCTCCCCAACGCCCTCACCCTCGCCAATTTGTTTTGTGGCTGCTGCGCTTTGCTCGCTATATTTCACGGGCAGCCGGAGGTCGCCGCGTGGTTCACGGCGGGGTGCTTTTTTTTCGACTACCTGGATGGCATGGCGGCCAGGGCTTTGGGGGTACAGTCGCCCCTCGGCAAAGAACTTGATTCTTTGGCCGACGTTGTCAGTTTTGGTGTAGTGCCGGGGGCAATGTTGTACCAGTTGCTGGGTGGAAGTCAGTCATCCACGGATGTTGTTACTGGGGTATCTTTCATTCGAGTAGAAGCCCTGCCAGCCTTTGTATTGTCTGCTTTTTCGGCGCTTCGCCTCGCTAAATTCAACCTCGATACCCGCCAATCGAACTATTTTATAGGACTGACCACTCCGGCTTGTACCGTATTGGTACTGGGTTTGGCGCTGGCTGCCCACAACGACCGGTTTGGTTTGGCTGAAACAATAAGAGCGCCGTGGTTTTTGTACGGACTCATTGGGGTGCTTTCGTGGTTTTTGACCTGCGAAATACCCATGTTTGGTATGAAAATAAAAGGTTTAGACTGGAAAGGGAACAAGCTTAACTTGTTATTCATCCTGTTGTTTTCGTTGCTCTTGTTTTTTTTGAAAGAACTATCACTTACAGCCACGGTTGTTTGCTATGTGCTGGTGTCTATTGTCAAGAAGGATAAAATCGTAGCAACGTAGTCACATTTGGTAAAACTGCATCATCTAATCAATAAAAAAAATGGAATTCGTCGCAGAAATTGACATCATGCCCCACACTGAATTGTTGGATCCACAAGGCAATGCGGTGCTTCAAAATATGAAATACCTTGATATTCATGGTGTGCTTAACGTCCGAATCGGCCGTCACGTTACCATGGCTGTGGAGGCTGGTTCAGCGGAAGAGGCTCGTGAAAAAGTGGAAGTAGCCTGTCAGAAATTGTTGGCCAATCAGATCATGGAAAGCTACCAATACATATTGAACCCCAAATAGTTAAGATAACCCAACCTTTCCTTTCCACCGGCATTATGCTATACATCGTCCCAACGCCCATCGGCAACCTTGAAGACATCACGTTGCGTGCCCTGCGCATATTAAAAGAGGTGTCGTTGGTGTTGGCGGAAGACACGCGAACCAGTCGCCGTCTGCTGGATCACTATGGTATCAAGACGCCATTGCGTGCATTTCATTCGCACAATGAGCATGCGGTGGTGGAGCGTGTGGTGGATGAACTGGCCTCAGGCGCCACCTTGGCGCTTATTTCAGACGCGGGTACGCCGGGGATCAGTGACCCGGGCTTTTTGCTGGCGCGTGCATGTCACCGAAGGGGGGTACGAGTAGAGTGTTTGCCCGGTCCCACAGCATTTGTTCCGGCGTTGGTGGCCAGTGGTTTGCCTTGTGATACCTTTCATTTTGAAGGTTTCTTGCCCCATAAAAAAGGGCGTCAAACCCGCCTGAAATATCTTGCTGCCTTGCCGCATACCTTTGTGCTGTATGAGTCGCCATTTCGGCTGGTAAAATGCCTGGAGGAGCTGATTGTTGTGTGTGGTGCAGAAAGACAGGCCTGTGTTGCCCGTGAGTTGTCCAAACTTTTTGAGGAAGTTAAAACAACATCGCTGGCATCGTTGTTGGAGCATTTTACCAAAAAAGATGTAAAAGGCGAGATCGTCTTGGTTGTTGCGCCACCTGAATAGCACAGGTGACAAAGGATGGCGCTGTGTAAATGTGCACGACACGCCAGCCTCTTCCAACCACGGTACAGATGTTTCTACCAGGATCCGTTCGTTTTATTTTTCCGAAAGCCCCCGTCTTTTTATTTCTTGTTGGATGAGCAGCAGTTCCCGTCCTGCGTCGCCTGTGACGGATGTATTCTCTTGTGCTCTCCGGATGAGGTAGGGAATTACTTCTTTGACCTGACCGTATGGTACGTATTTGGCAACCCTAAATCCTGCGCTGGCGAGGTTAAACGTCAAGTTGTCGCTCATGCCATACAATTGGCTGAAGAGGGTATTCGGGTGGTTGTTTGGAATCCCCTTCTTTTGCATAATGTCAACTTGGAGCAGTGCACTTTCAGCGTTGTGGGTAGCGTTGCAAACGGCCAAGGTATCAAGGTGGTCGAGGCAGAATCGGAGAGCGGTGTTGTAGTGGTCGTCGGTTGAATGTTTGTCGGGATTAATGGGCGTTTCAGCGCCCTTTTCTGCTGCACGGATACCTTCCTTGAGTAAATAAGCCCCTCGGACGAGTTTTGCGCCCAGTTTAAAACCTGCTTCACGTGCGCGGTCAAAACTTTCCAAGAGAAACTGGAGTCTGTCCTTGCGATACAATTGAAAGGTATTGTACACCACCACCTTTTTTTTATTGTAGCGTTTCATCATCAGCCACACCAAGTGGTCTAGGGTGTCTTGAATCCAACTCTCTTCAGCATCAAAAAATACAGAAACCCCTTTTTTGGCGGCATGGTAACAAATGGCATCCACGCGTTTGAGGGCATTTCGGTATTCGATTATTTCAGCCCGGGTGAGTGTGTCAGCCGACTGAATACGCTCCAGAAGGCCGAATCTCGCCAGTCCTGTTATTTTAGTGCTGATGATGGGCACACTGGTCACCGAGCGGGCTGCAAATTCAATCGCGCGGATGTTCTCGTTCATGGTATGGTTGAAGTCAAGTTCGGTCTCTTTTGCTTCAGCGCCGTAATCGAGGATGGTGAGTGTATGGTATTTGGCCAGTGCCTCGATGGAGGGTTGGCTGTCGAGCAAGGTCGTGCCGCCCACGAATTGTTTGAAAATTGTTTTTCTAACAATCATTTCGGCCAGCGGCAGGCCATTTTCAACAGCCCACAAGGCCAAGCTGGAGCCATATTTTACCAGCCAAGGCTTGTTCATTAGGGCAAAAAGCCACTCCGTTCTTTTTAATTCGTTGTCGGACAGGTGGGCGAATGCAATTTCAGTATTCGAAAAATTCAAAGTGGTGGTCATGGTCAAGTTTGCCAAATTTTCCAGGCTGCATCTGCTTGGAGGTGGAGCATTTCAAGGCCGTTTTGCACGAAACAGCCTTGTGCCTTGGCTTGGCACAAAAGTAGTGTTTCAGATGGATTGTACACAAGATCAAAGACCAAAATACCGGGTTTCATTATTTCTGGTGGAATTGGGGGGATCTCTGCCGTGTTGGGAAAGGTGCCAAGTGGTGTACAGTTTACGATGATACCCGATGTAAAGTCACTATTAAGGAGTGCATCGTAGCTGATTTGGTTGGTTTCCTGTGGATTGCGGGAAACAAACTGAAATGGAATACCCCTTTTTTGCAGTACGTATGCCACGGCTTTAGCGGCCCCGCCAGTCCCCAAAATATAGGCCTTGGTTGGTTGGTTGGGCCTTTGCATCAGGGCTGGAAGTCCATTCAGACACAGATCAAACCCAATAATATCGGTGTTGTAACCAATGCGTTGGCCGGAAGTCTGAATTTTTATACAGTTGACTGCGCCCACAGCCCGGGCTGTTTCGTCAAGTTCGGTTAGAAAAGGGATGACACTTTCCTTGTAGGGGATGGTGACGTTGAGTCCTTTTATGCCAGGGTTTTGTCGCAACAAGTCCGGCAGATCGGTGATAGATGCTAGGGGATACAGGTCATATTGGGCATCGGAGATACCTTCGAGCGAGAATTTTTCCGAAAAATATTTTTTGGAAAAAGAATGGCCAAGTGGCCAGCCGATAAGTCCGAAAGCGCGCAATTGGATGTTATTGAGGTGGTGATTGTCCGTTGGGATGATGGAGTATCAAATGTTAAGTTGCTGTAACTGGTTAGGTGGCACGCTGTCTGGCCCAAAAAGGTCCAATTTCCGCTATACTTCGCAGATTTTTTTGACTGTAGCGCTGCTACGGCCTACAAAAATCCACTTCGTCTGGCAAAAAATGGCCACTTTTTTGTCTCAGACGCGACCACGCTAACCAGTTACAAGTTGCTATAAGTGATTGAAGGAAGATGCGCCTCTTCGTTCAATCAACCAATTCCATTTCAATTTGCCGTTTCTGCATATCTACAGCAGCGATTCGAACTTTTAGCCGATCGCCCATTGTGAACTGTTTTTTATACCGCTGGCCCACGGCGCGGAGCTTACCTTCTTCCACGATATAGGTATCGTCGAGGTAGCGGAAATCAATCAGTCCCTCGGCTTTTGATTCGGGGAGTTCCACAAAGAAGCCCCGTTCGATCATACCACTGATCACGCCTTCGAATGTTTCACCGATACGGCTTTTTAGAAATTCAGCTTGTTTGTATTTTACACTTTCACGCTCTGCGTCGGCGGCTTTTCGTTCTTGGTTGCTGATGTGTTTACACTGTTCCTCCAGTTTGGATTTATCTACTCGGTAGGTTTTTCCATCTAAGTTTCGTTCCAAGATACGGTGTGCCAGCACGTCTGAGTAACGTCGTATGGGGGAAGTAAAGTGGCTGTAATGGGAGAATCCAAGTCCGTAGTGTCCAATGTTATCGGCGGAATAAACGGCTTTGGCCATGGTTCTGATGGCCAGTGGTTCGAGGAGTTTGAGGCGATCGTCTTTGCGCGCGGCGCGCATGAGTTCGTTGAAAGATTTTGCGATTTGTTGTGGTGTGTCCACTTTCATGGGGTGTCCCAGTTCAGTGGCAAACCGGGCAAAATCGGCTACTCTTGACATGTCTGGCAGGTCGTGTACGCGAAAAATAAAAGGTATTTCTGCACCTTCTTTGCCTTCAGTTGTTTGGTTGCCACGTGGCTGAGGTGGCGGCTGCATGTAGAGGGCTACCTCTTTATTGGCCAGCAGCATAAAGTCTTCGATGAGGAGGTGGGCATCCTTTCGTGCCTTCACATAGGCTTCCAGGGGTGTTCCGTCTTCGGCCAATCGGAAGCGCACTTCATCTGTTTCGAATCCAATTGCGCCATTTTTTTCGCGCTCTTTGCGCATTTTCTTGGCGATTCGGTCTAAATTGGCCAATCCCCAATCGAGGTTTTCGAACAGGGGGTGGGATTTTAGTTCCGGGGAAGTTTTTTGCTCCAAGACAGTTTGAGCTTCTTCGTAAGCGAAGCGTTTGTCGCTAAAAATCACCGTTTTTCCAAACCACCGTTTTACGAGTTTGTCTTTTTCATCAAAGCTAAACACCGCAGAGAAGGTCAGCCTGTCTTGTTCGGGCACCAGGGAGCACAGGTTGTTCGAAATTTTTTCGGGCAACATGGGGTTACATCGGTCAACGAGGTAAACTGACGTACTTCGTGCATAGGCTTCTTGGTCGAGTACAGAGTCGGGTTTGAGGTAGTAGGTTACATCGGCGATGTGGACGCCAATTTCCAGGTGGCCATTTTCCAGTTGTTGGATGCTGAGAGCGTCGTCAAAATCTCGGGCATCTTCCGGGTCAATGGTAAACGTGAGTACATCTCTGAAATCGCGTCGGCGTTCTATTTCCTGTGGAGATATGGTTTCCGGGATACGGGCGGCTTCTGCCTCAGCTTCTTCGGAGTGTTGGAGCGGGAAACCTTGGTTGATGAGAATTTTCTTCATTTCGAAGTCGTTTCCAGCCACTTTTCCCAGTACTTGGGTTACCTTACCGATGGGTACACGTCCTTTACCTTCTTGCCAATCGGTGATATGGATCACAACTTTATCGCCATCCCGCGCTTCTCCGCAAGCTTCGAGGGGTACGAAAATATCAGTTAGTATGTTTGGATTGTCTGGGATAAACAGGGCGTACTTTCGGCTTATGCGCAGTGTCCCCATAAACAATTCGTTGGCGCGTTTAAGCACCATCATGACCTCGCCCTCCGGTTTTCGGATTGCTTGTCCGTGTCGTCTGGGCGGGGTGGGGAACAGCATGACCTGTACGATGTCGCCATTGAGGGCACTTTTGAGGTATTTGGCAGACACGTACACATCGGTGTCAAGCAATTCTGATACGATGTACGCTGCGCCGGAGCGGGTCATATCAACGCGTCCCTCCACCACTTTCCTTGATTTTGAAGGAGGGGTATTAAAGCGTTCAACCCGGTTTTTATCGGGTCTTTCTTTGGGTGGCCCTGCGGGGATATGTTCTTCCGCTGGAGCGGAGGTCAGTTTTGCGAGTGCTATACCAAAGCGGTTCAGGGAAAATTCAGCCACAGACCCGATTTCTACCAGTTGGCGTAAAGCGTGTTCTGCTGAGTCGTGGTTGTTTTCGACCCGGAGTTGCCCGGTGATTTGCAGGGGGGAGAACTGCTTTTTAGGATGGCCGAGCAGGAATTTCAGGATTTCAATTTGAAGCTGTTGTGCGGTCATTTTTTTGCCGCCAAACTTCTTTTTTTTGGTCATATTGTATTTGGGAAGTGCGTTTTTCAACGCAAAGTAACGATAAGTTCGCGTTTTTTTGCGAAAAAGTGGTGTTTTTGATCATTTAATAGCGTGTAGAAATCTACTGTTTGGGTGATTTCTTACGTTGTTTCGCAGTATTGAACAAAATAATTGTCAAAAATGAACGAAAACACCTTTCTTAAACGTAAATTCCTACCATAAAGTTTCATAACCAGTTGGGTGTCACACTGTCTGGCAAAAAAATGCCACTTTTTTTCTTAGGCTCGACGAACCAGTGCCGCGTACAGTTAATGGCCCATGAATTGGGGAGGCAAATTTTTCTTTCATCAAGGCGTGAGGAGGGCTAAATACGGGATATTGTAACCGACGAACAACGCAGCGGAAGGGGAAATGGGCATACTATATGGACATTTTTGTTTTGCCCAGCACTTAGCGTGTATTTCGCGCAGATTTTACACAGATTTGAAATTGTCCAGTAGTGTGGAAAATTGGACCGCCACATTCATGGGCCATTGACTGGACACGGCACTAGCTGGTCAAAATGGTTCAAAAGGCAGGTGCGTCTACAAAAAAACACCCCGTTTGGGATGACTGCCAAACGGGGTGTTTAGAAAGTAACTGGTGAGGTGGCACGCTGGTCTGGCCAAATGCGTCGTTTTGCCTTAGACGCGTGGTTCTTTTGCCAGGTTTTTGCTCAATTTACCGTTTCCGGCTTCACGCCAAATGGCTTTTTTCGCTTTTTTTGCTTTTGCCGTCTTCTCAGCCATTTCAATGGCATTGGGCGCGCTGATGATACCACCACTGACGCACAGTTCGGTGAATTTCACTTTGTCAGTAGAGCCCGGCTTAGACACTTCGCCGTCTTGTTTGATGACCGATTTTTCCAAGATACTTTTCACCTGTACGGCAGAAAGTTCAGGATAGTAAGAGCGTAGGATTGCCGCAACACCTGCCGCTGCGGGGCAGGCCATGGAAGTGCCGCTTGCGTTGCCATATTTTCCATCGGGTACTGTAGAGTAGAGTGCTACACCAGGAGAGAAAAGGTCAACGTTTTTCTTGCCATAGTTGCTGAAACTTGCTATACGTTTTTCACCGGATCTCCAGTTTAAAGCGCCGATTTCCAACCAGGAGGGCACCTGTTTTTCTTTTTTGAAAAGGCCTCTTTTGACTGCTTTTGCATAGCCGTCATTGGGGAAATTGGTTTCGGTGTCGTTGTTGGCGGCACTGTTTCCAGCGGCATGCACCAATAGGACATCGTGTTCTGCTGCGTAGCGCATGGCTGCGTCCACATATTTTTTATCCGGGCTGTAAGCCTTTCCGAAAGACATGTTGATGATGCTGGCGCCATTGTCCACAGCATAGTATATGGCATTGGCCACGTCTTTGTCGCGTTCATCGCCATCGGGGACACAGCGGACGGTCATGATGCGTGCGTTGTCGGCGATACCGCGGATACCGACGTTGTTGTTGCGGTTGGCTGCGATGATTCCCGAAACGTGAGTTCCGTGGAAGGCGTCGGGGCCTTCGTAGTCGTTGCTGCCGTAGAATCGGTTGCTGAGGTCGTTTGGATCGTCGCCCACGATAACACGAGGGTTGTAGTTTGTATTTAGTTGGAAATCAAGCTGCGCGCTTACCTGTTCCGCCATTTGTTTTTTAGCATTGTCGAGGTCTGCGCGGGAGTTGATGCCTTGTGCCATCACCCTTTTCAGCATGTCTACTGCTGCGGTGAGTTCAGTATTGCCGGCGGTATTGATATTCTTGATATCATCGGGGGTGATATCTTTCTTGCCGAGGGATTTCTCCACGGTGGTGAAGGCATCTTCGATGGGTTTGAGCTGTTTTGTGGCATCTACCATGCCTTGCTCTGCTTCAGCGCGGGCTTCTTCGAATGCTTCCTTGATTTTTTGGTAGTATTCGAATGTTTTTTTGTCGTCGCCGTGCAGCATTTTGGCATCGGTTCCAGCGAAGCGTTTGCTCAGGCGCACGTACTCACGGGTGAGTTCCAACGTTTCGTGGTCAACACTTTTGCCGTCTTTGCCGCCGAGAAAGTTCCAGCCGTGGATATCATCCACGTAGCCGTTGTTGTCGTCGTCTTTGTTGTTGCCAGGAATTTCGTTGGGGTTGGTCCAGATGACATCCTGAAGGTCTTCATGGTCAATTTCTACGCCTGAATCGAGCACGGCGACAATCACAGTTTGTCCTTTTTTGCCTTTTTCTTTCAGGCGTCTGAGGGCTTCGTCTCCCCCTGTGCCGTTTATATTGTCTTTGCTGGGTTCGAGGTTAAACCAGCTATCAGGCGCTTTGCTTTGGGCGGATACAGTTAAAACAGGCAGACAAAGTGCTGCAATGGCAATTATTTTTTTAAAATACATGGTTGATAAAAATTTGGTTAATACTGTAAAAAGCGTGTTTGGATTGCATGACATGTTCGTGAAATCGCTTTAAACGTCAAAACTACTGTTTTTCGTACCGATGCCTTCAAGAATAGACAAAAATACCTTCCATGGCTGTAATCGGCATTGTTTTGTTGCTGTTCGGCCTTGCTGGATTGTCAGAATGAGACATCAAGGGTTATTGTAAGTTGCTGACTGGTTGGCCTTCTGATTCAAAAAAATGCAGTGCCACATCTTGTCCGTCAAAAACGGCGTAGGAGTTGTGCCACATCCAATCGCCTAGGTTGATGTATCTGCTGTGCCGATTTTTTAGTTGCCAATCTATGGGGAGATGGCGGTGTCCGAAGACAAAGTAGTCTGGCGTAATGCCGAGGTCAATTTTCCGCTGACAATATTGGAGCAGCCATTCGTTCTGTTCCCCAAGCCAGTTTTTCTCTGCTGGTGGCGTAGCGGCACGACTTTGCTTGGAAAAGAAATTTGCGAGTGAGGTGCCGATATCCGGGTGCAGCCATTGGTACATCCATTGGCTGAAGGGGTGCGTGAATACTTTTTTCATTCTTTTATATCCCAAATCTCCCGGACCGAGTCCGTCACCATGGCCGATAAAAAAAGTTTTTCCCTGTATGGACACTTGAATTGGCTGACGGTGTACGGGTATTCCAAATTCTTGTTCGAAATAGCCAAACATCCACAGATCATGGTTTCCGGTGAAGGCATGGATGGGTAAGCCTCCGTCGCGTAGTTCGGCCAATTTTCCCATGATGCGGCTTAGTCCTTTTGGAATGACCGTTTTGTATTCAAACCAAAACTCAAACAAATCACCCACCAGATAGATGGCGTTGGCATCATCGGATACCATATCCAGCCATCGAACCAACTGTCGTTCCCGCGCGGCACTTGTCAGCCGTGCGTCAGCGCCCAGGTGAAAATCTGACGCGAAATAGGTCTTTCCAGAAATCTTGGAATCGGATGTCATATCCGTGGTACTGAATGTTTTTTGCACGGTAAATTCTTCAAGTTTGTCATGACGATCCCGCAAAGTTATGCGCCCAAACCCTACATTTGTCCCTATCCCTTTCCCAACCAGAAAATATAACACTACAATATGATTATTGTCACAGGAGCAGCAGGATTCATTGGTTCATGTATGGTAAAGCGTCTCAACGACGCTGGTTATGCGGAGGTGCTTGCGGTGGATGATTTCAGCCGGCCCGACAAGCATAGAAACCTAGAAGGCAAACAACTTTGGGGTCGGGTAAACCGCCTCAATTTTGTGCGATGGCTGGAGCGCAACCACCACGAGGTAGATGCTGTCATACACCTCGGCGCACGTACAGACACCACAGAGACCAATGTTGATGTGTTCAATGAATTGAATCTAGAATATTCCAAAGCGCTTTGGATGCTTTGTTCCGGTTTTCAAATTCCGTTTTTATATGCCAGCAGTGCAGCGACGTATGGGCTTGGCGCCTTGGGTTACGCTGATGAGCACGCGCTGATTCCTGATTTGAAACCCCTCAACCCATACGGCCAAAGCAAGCAAGATTTCGATGTTTGGTTGCTGGAAACGATCCGACACCAGCCGACCGCTTTCCAAAGTTGTTGGGCTGGTTTTAAGTTTTTCAATGTGTACGGCCCCAATGAATACCACAAAGGTCGCATGGCTTCAGTCGTCCTGCATACGGCCAGAAAGATCAAAGCTACGGGTGGCATGCAGCTTTTTCGCTCGCACCGCCCCGATTTCCAAGATGGTGCGCAAAGCCGTGATTTCATTTACGTGAAAGATGTGGTCGATGTATTGCTCTATTTTTTGGAAAATAAGCCGCCCAACGGCATTTATAACCTCGGTACAGGTAAAGCCCGCACCTTCCTAGATTTGGCCACCAGTACCTTTAATGCCCTCGGCACAGAACCCGATATTTCATTTATTGACACACCCGCAGATATCCGCGACACCTACCAATATTTTACCCAAGCCGATATGCGTAAACTCCGTGCTGCGGGCTACCACCAACCTTTTTGCGAATTGGAAGTAGGTATTGAAGATTATGTTGGGCGTTATCTGTCGAAAGATGAGTTGATCTGGTGACGCGCAACGTCACAAATTTAACCAGTAAACCACCTTCAGAACAATAGCCTTGTTCTTGGGTGCGTGGAACTTGACGGGAGTATTGTCAATAGGGGCCGCATAAGAATTGTCGGTGTACACCAAAAACATATCAGATGCCGGCGCAAAACGCCATTGGAGGCGGGCATTGATGTTAAAATTGTTGGCTTGTGTGTTGTACTGGACGAATGCGCTGCAGAACAAATCACGGCGAAACGACAACTCGGCCCTGGGGCCGATAAGCCATAGGTTGGCGGAAGGGTAGGGCTCCGGCTGTCGAATTCTGTTGTAACTGAACAGCAGGGAGAATAATCCGATGGGTTGCATTCTGTAGGCAACGCGCCCCTGTACCCGCACAATGTCTCCTTTGTAAAAACTCCCGGCATTTACCTGGACTTCCCCTTGCCAATCGTCGGATGTTCCGCTCGCAAATTCGGTGCTCATACCCCAATTGTTGTAGCCGCCCACCGGGAGTGGCTGCGTGTCCTCTTCGTAAAGGTTCGTTGGATCAAAAGGTTCAAAAAGATACACGTACTCATTTCCCCAAGATATGTTGATAAAAGTCTGGTCCTTGAATCCTGCTCCTGCATACATCGATATGTTTCGATCGGTTTCCTGGCCATTCAGTCCGAAGGTAAGATCTCCCTCAACACCTGTATTGTATTGTGTGATGTGCTTGGCTGCCCAGCCGTTTTTGGGGTAGAAACTATAGCCAATACCGGGGAATAAACTTTGTACTCCCGGTCGGGGCACAAAGCCCGCATCGGCGGTGTACGTCGAATCAATGCGATTATACCCCATCCGCGCATTGAAATTGCGGTCTTGGTAGCCCAAAAAACCAGCCATGGTGGCGCCCTGTTGTTTCGGATCGGGTGATAAAGAACGGTGGTAATACCATTCCCCTTCCCATCGGTTGTCTTTGGAATAGAGGTTGTACTCTAAGCCTGCCACGCGATTCCACGGCTGCCAATCCTTTCGTTGTTGTGTTGTTAGCGCTTCCAAAGATTGCTGTTTATTGACAAATACAGCGCTGATGGTACTGCGGTTGAATATTTTTTGCTGTACAGTTGCCACGGTAAAGTTTGAGGAGGGCAGCACGGAAGTGGAATCCCAGTCCCGCCGGCCAGTTTGCATGCTCAGCAGACCTACTCGCAGGTTGTCTGTTATTTTTCCACTCAGCCTTGCACCGGCCAGGATGGGTACTTTTTCGTTTTGCTCTTTTACGGGATTATAGGCAAGGCCTATTCTTCGAGAGAAAAAAGGTCGTGTACTGGGGAATCCGAACATAGCGAACAAATCCCTGTTTTCGAGAAAAAACTGCCTTGTTTCGGGAAAAAACAACTCAAATCTGCTCAGGTTGGCCACCTGACGGTCCACTTCTACCTGACTGAAGTCGGGGTTGAGGGTCAGGTCGAGGTTGAGCCCCGATGTGATGGCAATCTTTGCATCGCCACCGATATTGCCTGTCCATGCGCGTTTTTTTTCAGTGACGGCCAGTGTTTTCTCGTCGCGCAAATAATCGAGTGTATGCCCACCAATGGTGTACGGGATGAGACTGACATTGACGCCGGGTTTGGGCGGAGGGGTGTCCCAAACAAGCCTGCCGGCAAAGGTGAGGTTGGTGGGTCGGTATTGAAAGGGCACCGGCGCCCATACCCCCGTTTCAAAATCTTTGAGTTTTGTTCGGATAAATTGTAACTCCCAAGTGTTTGCCACTTCCGAAACGGTGTAGCGCAGG
The DNA here is from genome assembly GCA_903933805.1 of uncultured Bacteroidota bacterium. Classification (GTDB taxonomy): domain Bacteria; phylum Bacteroidota; class Bacteroidia; order Chitinophagales; family Saprospiraceae; genus M3007. Next base: position 32,215 of record CAIZLM010000004.1, read on the forward strand.
GTCTTGAAAGGAATGGCCATTTCTACAACCCATTGATCTGATTCAGATTTTACCGCGGAATACCATTTGTTGTCCCATTCCAGCGCCAAATTGTCTCCGTTTGCGATCAGTCCCTCCCGTTGGACATTGAAGGGGCTCACGCTAAAGATAAAGCCATTGAGGCCGTCTTTAGCAGGCCCGAGCATCACATTGAGCACGTCGGTGGTTCCGCTGCCGAAGTCACGGCGAAGGCTTTGAACCGTGTAATCTGCACGGCGTTGGTGGCAGATCCCCCCAATATAGAGGTTATTCTCGTCAAACGTGACCCGTACTTCCGTAAGCCACTTACTTTCGGCGGTGTCATTTGGAAATACCAAGCGGAAGTTACTGGCTTTTTCATTGGTTTGCCAGGCGGATTCATCCAAGACACCGTCGAGTTTGATGGCCTGTGTGGCTTTTGAAATGTGCAGCGTGTATGCCTCAGCATTGTTGCCTTGTGCCATAGCGGACAGTGCGTTGATCCAGATAAAGACAAAAAGCACGTATTTGTTGATCATATCAGCGATTTAGGAAGAGCATATATTTTTTGCAAATGTATGTATTCGTACCAACTCAATGCTTGGGTGTTGGCGGGCTTGTTGGCCAGATTGGTCTGTTTTACCCATCCAACGGTGACAAGGGCTATAGGAAAGGCGCTATAAGTTGGTGAATGTCGTCCTACAATGTTGTCAATAACCCCTACTTTTGCACGTATAAATTTGACCGATTTTCCCGTTTTACAGTTATGAAACAACACAATTTTTCCGCCGGACCTGCCATATTACCCGCTTCCGTATTGAAAGAAGCCTCCCGTGCCGTGGCCAACTATGAAGGCATGGGGCTTAGTTTGTTGGAACTTTCCCACCGTGGCCCTGAGTTTATGGCTATTTTGGAAGAGGCCAATGCGCTGATGAAAGAAATTATTGGACTTCCAGAGGGTTACCATGTACTTTGGCTGACAGGAGGGGCCAGTACGCAGTTTTATCAAGTGCCGTACAATCTTTTGAATGAAGGTGAAACAGCAGCCTATACCGATACCGGAGTTTGGGCAAACAAAGCGATAAAAGAAGCCAAAGCCTTTGGCAATATTGAGGTGGTTGCCTCCTCGAAGGAGGTGAATTACAGCCAAATCCCCAAAAAATACAAAATTCCAAAGAATGCCAAGTACCTCCACGTTACGAGCAACAATACCATCTATGGAACGCAGTTGCATAAGTTTCCCCAATCTCCGGCGCCCATCGTCTGCGATATGTCGTCGGATTTCCTCAGTCGGCCTTTTGACCCAGGTCCATTTGGGTTGATATACGCCGGTGCACAAAAAAACCTTGGCCCCGCGGGCGTGACCGTTGTGATCGTGCGCGAAGACATGCTGGGGACGGTGCAGCGACACCTGCCATCCATGCTGGATTATAGGGTCAGTATTCAGGAGGATTCCATGTACAATACGCCACCGGTATTTCCCATTTATGTTTCCATGCTCACCTTGCGTTGGATCAAAAAAAGTGGTGGTCTGAAGGCCATGCAGCGCAAAGCGAGGTCAAAAGCAAGTCTGTTATACGATGAAATTGATCGCAACCCGCTTTTCCGAGGAACAGTTGCAAAGGAAGACCGTTCCATGATGAACGCTTGCTTTGTGATGCAGGAGCAATATGCGCCCTTGGAAAAGGAGTTTTTGAAACTATGCGAGGGCAATGGGCTTGTCGGTCTCAAGGGCCACCGCTCTGTGGGAGGTTTCCGCGCCAGTCTTTACAATGCCATGCCAAAATCAAGTGTCGCTGTATTGGTGGATCTCATGCGTGATTTTGCAGCAAGTAAATAACGCTTAAGGGGTCGCGTCTGAGCCAAAAAACCGGCCATTTTTTGCCAGAAATCGTGCGGCCTGCGCAGTTGCGAAAGTAATCCCAGACATGCTTTAGCAGGAAGTAATGCAGACCTATTATTTGGCTGAACTACTTCCTGCTAAGGCCAACAATGGATTTTATTTCAACTCACCTGGCACCACCACCAAGCTTTTTAACCCGCCATCGCGGAGTAGCCAAACAGGGATGCTTCGGCCAATTGTTTCTTCTGCCAGCACTTTGTGGAGCAAATCAATGGAATCTACTGGTTTCCCTTCAAACTGAAGCAGCACATCACCGGCGCGAATACCAGCTTTTTCTGCCGCTCCGCCTGGTTCAACAGTTTGAATCAGGATGCCGCCTTTGGTGGGTATTTCTAAGGCATTAAGCCATTTTGCTGGCAGCGGTACTGCTTGAGCGCCAATGCCGATGTAACCACGGCGTACCCGGCCCTCTAGGATAAGTTTTCCCACCACAAATTTTGCCAGATTAGAGGCGACAGCAAAAGAGAGTCCCTGCGCTGACAGGATAACGGCCGTATTGACACCAATCACGCGACCGTGAGAGTCTACCAGTGGGCCGCCGCTGTTGCCAGGGTTGAGCGCGGCGTCTGTTTGAATGACATCGTCAATTAAACGGCCATTTTGACTGCGAAGCGTGCGGCCCAAAGCACTTACAACACCAGCGGTTACAGAATATTGGAAACCAAAAGGATTTCCGATGGCGATGGCAATTTGTCCGACCTGAAGAAGATCACTCTCCCCAAAAGTCAGGGTGGCGAAGTTGTCTCCGTCAATTTTAAGTACGGCCACATCGGTAGCGGGGTCGTCGCCCAAGGTGTGGGCGAGAAAAGAACGGCCATCCGGGAGACTGGCTTCGATGCGCGTGGCGCCGTTCACTACATGACTATTGGTTACCACATAGCCATCACTGCTGATGATAAAGCCGCTTCCCGTACCGGCGGTATTATCGGGCTGGCGGCGAACATTGCGCTGGTTATCGGATTTATCAACTTTCAAATGCACCACAGCATCGCTTGCATAGCGGGCCACACGGGTTACTGTTTGAGAATAAGCATCCAATAAAGCGTCATCCATCGCGGTTGCTGGGCGAAGAGCTGGAACATTACCAGCAGAATTTTCTGATGCAAGGAAATCAATCATACCAATGGAATTAAACGATGAAAGTAGGGATGCACGAAAAGATTGGTGCCGTAAAGTGTAGGGTAGGCGAGAATTATGCCAAATGGCACAGCGGCCGACAGAATGGCAGCAAGCAATGGTTTAAAACAAAGGCATTGGTACAAGTTAGAGGTAGGGATGCCATGTGCGTGGGTATTTGGTGATTCCAGAAGATAAATAGAAAAAAAACAATCAGAGCAGGATGGACAGCTTTGAGCCTTCTGAAAAGCCATAAAACGCCGAATCGAACCGTCAGGGCATATATTCAGGCTGGAATTACGACAAACGTCGTATTTTGCAGGCACATTGAAAGCGCAGAAACGACTGATAATTATGGCTTCGAAACTTTTTTTAAGAATATTTTTAAAACTTCTTGGAAATAAGAAATTTGTTATGCTACCTTTGCGCTCGCTTTTGAAGGAAGGGGTAACAAAATAAAGTTACACGCACTACAGAAGCAACACCATTCTGTTGAAATATTAAATCCTTTCGGGGTAATGAATCAAAAAATTCGCATCAAACTTCGGTCTTACGACTACAACCTCGTGGACAAGTCCACTGAGAAGATCGTGAAGACTGTACGTGCGAGTGGAGCTGTTGTAACTGGCCCGATTCCGCTGCCAACCGAGAAAGAAGTGTTTACGGTATTGCGTTCACCGCACGTAAACAAGAAAGCTCGGGAGCAGTTTCAGTTGCGCACACACAAGCGCCTTATTGAAATTTACACACCGACGCAAAAAACGGTGGATGCTCTCTCCAAGTTGGAACTCCCGAGCGGAGTTGACATCCAGGTCAAGCTCACGTAATTAGCGTCTCTGAATTAAACATAAGTCTGCGGTTTCCGGCTTAGGACAAAGTATCTGGATTACTAGATAACTGCCTCGGTCGAAAGCGGTTCCGTAACAACGGAATGTCCGCTTTTGTCGTGTCCACACCGCTGAAAGCCGTTTGAAAAATAACAGCAATCGTTCAAAAATATTAAATTCTGACTCAAGTGAACGGTCTGATTGGAAAAAAATTAGGGATGACCAGCATCTACGACAGCAACGGTAAAAATGTTGCTTGTACGATCATCGAAGCTGGCCCATGCGTTGTAACGCAAGTGCGCACTGAAGACACAGATGGCTACACAGCCATCCAGTTGGCTTATGGTGATCGCAAACACAAAAACACTCCTAAGCCGCTGATGGGGCACTTTAAGGCCGCTGGTCTTGAAGATCCACTTCACAAGGTAAAAGAGTTCCGCGACATGAACCTTGCCAAGAGTCTTGGAGATGAAGTCACCGTTGGTGAGGTCTTTCAGGAAGGCGACAAAGTAAGTGTTGTGGGAACGTCGAAAGGTAAAGGTTTTCAGGGTGTTGTAAAACGTCACGGTTTTGGTGGTGTTATGCAACAGACTCACGGCCAGCACAATCGACTCCGTGCACCAGGATCACTTGGTAACTCTTCTTTCGCTGCGAAAGTAATGAAAGGGATGCGAATGGGTGGTCACATGGGCAACGAACAGGTGAAATTGCGCCGTCTGCAAGTATTGAAAGTGTTCCCCGACCAGAATTTGATTTTGGTCAAAGGCGCAGTGCCGGGTCACAAGGGCGCTTATGTCTTCATTGAAAAATAAATCGGAAATGAAAGTTTCGGTCTATAATATCAAGGGCGAAGCCACTGGCCGCTCGATCGAACTCCCGGAAGAGGTGTTCGGTATTGAACCACACGAACACAGCGTTTGGCTCGATGTAAAGCGTTACTTGGCAGCACAACGCCAAGGCACGCACAAGTCGAAAGAACGTCGTGAGATAAGCGGTTCTACCCGTAAGTTGCACAAGCAAAAAGGAACAGGTGGTTCACGTAAAGGTGACATCAATAGCCCTGTCTTCCGCGGTGGTGGCCGTGTATTCGGTCCACGCCCACGCAACTACGACATTCAGGTGAATGCGAAAGTGAAACGCCTTGCACGTCGCAGCGCGCTTTCTGCCAAAGCACAATCTGGGGCCATCGTAGTGGTAGAAGACTTTTCGTTTGATTCGCCAAAAACAAGTGCTTTTCTTGATATCCTGCGTTCTTTGAATGTAGCTGATAAGAAGCCACTTACAGTGTTGGGCGAATATGACAAGACGCTTTATCTGTCTTGCCGTAATCTCGAAAAGGCTGTTATTGCTCCGGCAACCGACCTTAATACGTACCAGATCATGAATGCAGGCGCTGTAATCATTACGGAAAGCGCAGTTCAAAAGATCACAGAAAATTGCGAATAAATAGTCATGGCTAAGCAAATTTTGATCAAGCCGGTTATCACCGAAAAAGCGACGAAACTCGCTGACAAGCGCAACTGTTACGCGTTCGTGGTAACAAAGGGCGTCAACAAGATTGAAATCCGCAAGGCTGTTGAACAAATGTTCAACGTCAGTGTGGAGTCAGTAAATACAATGGTTATGCCCGGCAAACCAAAGTCGCGTAGCACCAAAACTGCCATCGTGAAAGGTACAAAGTCTTCTTACAAGAAGGCCTATGTTACCCTCACACAAGGCGAAACCATCGACCTATTCGGTGGAAATGATGAAGAATAAATAACCACGACTCACTCGCAATAGAGTAAGATATGGCAGTCAAGAAATTTAACCCGATCACTCCCGGCCAGCGTTTTCGTGTGGCAATTAAGAGGGACGAACTGACCAAAGGTGCAGAACCTGAGAAGTCATTGTTGCTCTCTTTTGGTAGCACCGGCGGCAGAAATGTACAAGGTCACCGTACCATGCGTCACCGCGGTGGTGGCCATAAACGTCGCTATCGTATCATCGACTTCAAACGCGATAAGCAAGGCGCGGCAACGGTTCAATCTATTCAGTACGATCCGTACCGCACAGCTTTTATCGCACTCTTGGAGTACGCTGACGGCGAAAAACGCTACATCATTGCACCCAAGGGGCTGCAGGTGGGCCAAAAAGTACACGCTGGAACAGGTATTTCTCCGGAAACGGGAAACTGCATGTTCTTGGCTGAAGTGCCGCTTGGTGCCATTGTGCACAACGTAGAAATGCGTCCTGGTCAAGGTGGAATCCTCGTTCGTAGTGCCGGCACGTCCGCTACTATGATGGGACGCGAAGATCGCTACGCTGTATTGCGCATGCCTTCAGGCGAAACCCGTAGGATTTTGTTGGCCTGCCGTGTTACCATCGGTACAGTGAGCAATACCGACCACAACCTAGAAATAATGGGTAAAGCTGGTCGTAACCGATGGAAAGGCTGGAGACCGCGCAACCGTCCGGTAGCGATGAACCCAGTCGATCACCCGATGGGTGGCGGTGAAGGTCGCGCATCAGGTGGCCACCCAAGATCTCGCAACGGTATTATGGCTAAAGGTCAGAAGACAAGAAGTCGTACCAAAGCGTCTAATGCGTTGATTATCAATCGCAGAAAGACAGGTAAATAAAGCATGAAACAAAACCACAGGGTTGGTTTTTCATTCATAACTCATCATTCATCAATTTAGCAAATGCCGCGTTCACTCAAAAAAGGTCCATATATCCACCATACATTGTTGGAAAAAGTGGCCAAGGCAAAGCAAAGCAGTCGCAAGCAGGTGATCAAGACTTGGAGCCGCTCATCGATGATTAGCCCCGACATGGTCGGTGAAACCATCGCGGTACACAATGGAAAAACCTTTGTCCCTGTATTTGTGACTGAAAATATGGTTGGCCACAAATTGGGCGAGTTTTCACCCACTCGCAATTTCCGTGGTCACGGTGGCAGTAAAAAGTAAAACTTGATACTGGAAACTAGATACTTGGAAACCGTTAGCCGGCCAGCATCCAGAATCCTCTAACCAGCATCAACTATTAATAAAATGGAAGCAGTAGCAAAACTGAGAAACGTTCCGATGTCACCGCGCAAAATGCGCCTGGTGGTGGATAATATCCGCGGCAAAAATGTTGTGGATGCCTTGGGTATCCTCAAGTATACCAACAAAGAAGCCGCAGTATGGCTTGAGAAATTGGTACTTTCAGCTGTCAACAACTGGGAACAGAAATCCGAGCAGGATGGCGCAGCCGATGATTATGGACTCTACATCAAAACAGTGTTCGTAGATCCAGGTAGTATCATCTATCGCTTTCTGCCAGCGCCACAAGGCCGCGCATATCGCGTCCGTAAGCGTCGTAATCACGTGACCCTCGTTGTGGCAAACAGCGTACCACTTGATTAATAGTCTAAGAAACCTGTTCAATCACATCATCACTCATTCGTACCAATATAATGGGTCAAAAAGCAAATCCGATAGGCAATCGTCTGGGCATCATCCGTGGTTGGGATTCCAACTGGTATGCTGACAAAGACTTTGGTCTCAAAGTGGTAGAAGACGAAAAAATTCGCAACTACCTCCGCGCCCGTCGTCCAAAAACAGCAACGGCTGATCCACGTGATCGCAACAAACCTGTTCAATTTGGCATCTCTCGTGTTGCTATTGAACGTACTATGCGCCGCGTAACCGTTACCATCCACACCAGCCGTCCAGGTATTATTATTGGTAAAGGTGGTAAAGAGGTTGACCTGATCAAGGAAGAGCTCAAAGTACTCACGGGCAAAGAAGTTCAGATCAATATCTTTGAAATTCGGAAGCCAGAGTTGGATGCAAACATTGTTGGTGAACAGATTGCCAAACAAATTGAAGCACGTATCAACTACCGTCGAGCCATCAAAGGTGCCATTCAAGGTACGATGCGTGCAGGTGGTGAGGGGATTAAGGTGCGCATCAGCGGCCGTGTTGGCGGTGCAGAGATTGCCCGTACAGAAGAATACAAAGAAGGGCGTACGCCATTGCACACATTCCGTGCAGATATTGATTATGCACTCGTTGAAGCACAAACCGTTTACGGAAAAATTGGCATCAAAGTGTGGCTTTTCAAAGGAGAAGTTTTGCAAAAACGCGAATTAACGCCTTTTGCAGCAGCTGAAGGAACGGGTAGTGATCGTCGTGAAGGTGGAGATCGTCGTGAAGGCGGTGGAGACCGTGGCGGAGATCGTCGCCGCGAAGGCGGAGACCGTGGTGGAGATCGTCGCCGTGAAGGCGGCGGTGGAGATCGTCGCGAAGGCGGAGATCGTCGCGGCGGAACAAATTCTCGCGGAGGAGCAGGTGGCGGTGGTAATCGTGGTGGTGGCGCAGGCGGTGCAAACCGTGGCGGAACCGGCGGCGGTGGCAATCGTGGCGGCAGCGGCGGCGGTGCAAACCGTGGCGGCGGCGGCGGAACACGCTAATCATACGCACCAATACTGAAACAACAATTCATTCAAATTCGAGTCAATAGTATTGATTGACAGGCTTTTAAATTCATCCAACGATGTTACAGCCCAACCGTCAGAAATATCGCAAACAACATAAAGGCCGCAACCGTGGCTTGGCCCATAAAGGCAGTAGCATCTCCTTCGGCTCATTTGCGTTGAAATCTCTGGAGTTCAGCCGCCTGACCGGCCGTCAATTGGAAGCAGCCCGTATCGCGCTCACACGTCACATGAAACGTGAAGGTAAAGTGTGGATACGTGTATTTCCAGACAAACCAGTTACGTCTAAGCCCGCCGAGGTTCGTATGGGTAAGGGTAAAGGTGCCGTTGATCATTACGTTTGTGAAGTGCAACCAGGTCGTATTATTTTTGAGGTTGAAGGAGTTAGCGAAGAACTCGCACATGCGTCTCTCCGCCTAGCAGCTCAAAAATTACCGGTGCTTTGCAAATCCGTTACACGTCACGACTTTGAAGGGTAAACTTTTAATGTGGCTGTTGAGAAGGCGATCATCACTTGATTTTCAATTTTTACGCATCCAATTATCACAATAAAAAAATGGCAAAGGAAAAATTTGCACCTGCTGAACTGAACGATGACCAATTGGGGATTGAACTCCAAACACGGGAGCGTGAGTACCAGCAAATGAAATTCGACCACGCTGCGAAAGGCATCGCTAATCCAATGGAACTTCGTGATTTGCGTCGTGATATCGCACGCATACACACGGAAACCCGGCGCCGCGAGATGGTCACTATGACCCCTGAGCAACTGCAAATGCGCTCAAAAATTCGCGCACGCCGTCGTCGCCAAAAATAACCAGCACTTTTAGCAAGAACAATCTACATCGTCATAGATGGAATCACTAGTAAGAAATCTTCGCAAGCAAAAGACCGGTGTGGTCGTATCCAATAAAATGGACAAAACCATCGCCGTTAAGGTGGAACGCCGCCTAATGCACCCGCTTTATGGAAAGTTCGTAAAGCGATCCAAGAAGTTCTTCGCACACGATGAAGAAAATACCTGTAATGTCGGTGATTTGGTCCGCATTATGGAAACTCGCCCGCTTAGCAAAAATAAGCGCTGGCGTTTGATCGAAATCATGGAAAGAGCGAAGTAATACTCCGGTCGTCAGTTATTTGATCCATCGAATACGGAAATTCCGTTCTCCGAAAATCATTGGCTAAAAACCGAATAAAAATTTAAATGTCATGATCCAGCAAGAGTCTCGTTTGAATGTAGCCGATAATTCTGGCGCTAAAGAAGTGCTTTGCATTCGTGTCCTCGGACACACACGCCAGCGCTACGCAGGAGTGGGCGACACCATCGTCGTCACGGTTAAAGATGCATCTCCAGGCGGCTTGAAAAAAGGCACGGTTTCCAAAGCTGTTATCGTTCGTACCCGGAAAGAAATTCGCCGTAAAGACGGTTCTTATATCCGGTTCGACGACAATGCAGTAGTGCTTCTCAATGCCTCAGAGGAACCAAGGGGCACCCGTATATTCGGACCTGTTGCGCGTGAACTCCGTGATAAAGACTTCATGCGTATCATTTCTTTGGCTCCCGAAGTTCTGTAATTTTTTGAAACTTATCTATTTGAACGGTTGTCCTGTTGTCAGGCTGATTTTCAAATTCTTACATTCAATAACAATGGCTACGAAAAATACATCGAAGCGTTTTGCACCAAAACTACACATCCACAAGGGTGACAAGGTGATTGTCATTGCCGGCGACGACAAAGGCAAAACCGGTGAGGTGATTGAAATGATTACCAGTAAGTCTCGTGCTGTTGTGGAAGGCGTTAATATTGTCAAAAAACACGTCAAAGCCACACAAAACGAAAGCGGTGGTATCATCGAAATGCCCGCTTCGATCCATATATCCAATCTCTCTTTGGTAGATCCAAAGTCAGGAGAGGCAACGCGCATCAGCTACCGTGTAGAAAACGGTGAAAAACTGCGCATTTCAAAAAAATCAGGCAACGTCATTAAGTAATGAAATACGTACCTCGTCTCAAGACTAAATACCAGCAAGAAGTGGTGCCTGCGCTCATGCAGCAGTTCAACTACTCTTCTGTGATGCAGGTGCCTCGTTTGGAGAAAATCTGTATCAACCAAGGCATCGGCGAAGCTACCGGCGACAAAAAGCTGATTGACAATGCTGCTAATGAACTTAGCATTATTGTTGGGCAGAAAGCAGTATCCACCAAAGCCCGCCTTTCTATCTCTAACTTCAAACTGCGCGAAGGGATGCCCATTGGTGTCCGTGTTACCCTTCGGGGCGAGCGTATGTATGAATTTTTGGATCGTCTTATCTCGATATCACTCCCCCGTGTTCGTGACTTCCGCGGCATCAACGATAAGTCTTTCGACGGTCGTGGAAACTATAGCATGGGTATCACTGAACAAATCATTTTCCCTGAAATTGATATTGATAAAGTGAGCAAAATAATGGGTATGGATATCTCTTTCGTAACAACGGCAAAAACTGATTCTGAAGCTTTTGCCTTGTTGAAAGAAATGGGTGTTCCCTTCAAAAAATAACCTAAGCCGTTCATTTTCAAGTAATAAAGAAACATGGCAAAGAAATCGGTCATCGCCCGCGAACACAAGCGCCAACGTATGGTTGCCAAGTACGCAGAGTTGCGCAAAAAACTGAAAGAGGCTGGCGACTACGAAGCGCTGGACAAACTTCCGCGCAATGCCAATCCTATACGCTTGCACAATCGCTGCTTGCTGACGGGTCGTCCAAAAGGATACATGCGCAAATTTGGCGTCTGTCGCGTCAAATTCCGCGAATTGGCCTTGTACGGTAAAATACCTGGTGTAACAAAAGCATCCTGGTAAAAAAATCTCCTTTGTTCGTTCTGTATTTTTAACTGCGAACAAAGCAAAACTATCAACTATCAACTTTTTGATAAAATGCACGTCACCGACCCGATAGCAGACTATCTGACCCGCATTCGCAACGCGCAAATGGCGGGCCATCGTATCGTAGATATTCCGGCCTCTAACTTGAAAAAAGCGATCACGGAAATTTTGTACGACCAGGGTTATGTCCTCAAATATACCTACGAGGAGAAGAATGACACGAACAAACAGGGTCTGATTAAAATCGCCCTGAAGTATGACCAGTCAACCAAACTCCCAGTTATTCGGGAATTGGTCCGCGTCAGTCGTCCAGGTCTTCGAAAATTCTCAGGAGCCAATGATATTCCTCGGATTATCAATGGTTTGGGCACCATGATCGTATCAACTTCAAAAGGTGTGATGACGGATAAAAAAGCCCGTGAATTAAATGTAGGCGGAGAATTACTCTGCTATATTTGCTGATCAACCCTCTTGTACATGGCTTTTGGCCATACGTTTTGAACAAAGAATAAATCGCCTAAGGCTTCATGCTGAGGGATAAAAAATAAACGGATATGTCACGCATTGGTAAATTGCCAATTCCGCTCCCATCCAAAGTGGAAGTATCGGTAGCCTCTGATAACACTGTCACGGTGCAAGGCCCAAAAGGCACGCTCACTCAAAAAATTGACCCAGATATCTCGGTCAAAATTGAAGAAGGTGTGTTAAATGTTGAACGCCCAACCGACCAAAAAAGACACAGATCGCTCCACGGCCTGTATCGCGCTCTTGTGAGCAATATGGTGGTCGGTGTAAGCCAAGGCTATACCCGCGAAATGGAAGTGATCGGTGTAGGTTATCGTGTCGAAAGTCAAGGCAATCTTTTGACGCTCACCATTGGTTACTCTCACCCGATTATATTTTATATTCCGTCTGAGATCAAGGTAACAACGGCCATGGAAAAAGGCTCACCGCCCTTGATACGCCTGGAAGGAATTGACAAAGAACTGCTTGGTCAGGTTTGTGCCAAGATTAGGGCTTTCCGTAAACCTGAACCGTACAAAGGAAAGGGTATTATGTTCAAAGGAGAAGTTATTCGCCGTAAAGCTGGTAAAACTGCCGGTTCTAAGAAATAATTTTTTCACTGAATTCAGCCATCCTTATCTTCGGTTTTCGATGGTTGACCCAAGTATCAAAAATTGAATACCTTGCTTTTCCGGTCGGATATCGGGATCGCTCAAATAAAATACAGTAATGAAACGCACAAAAGAGCAAAGCCGCAAACGTCTGCACATGCGTATCCGCAACAAAGTAAGCGGAACGTCTGAACGTCCTCGGTTGAGCGTTTATCGCTCTAATAAGGCTATCTACTGCCAACTGATCGACGATCTGAAAGGCCTAACACTTGCAGCTGCATCTTCTCAGGGAGTTGCAGGAACCAAAACGGACCAAGCTGTAGAAGTTGGCAAATTGATCGCCGAGCGCGCTAAAGCCAACGGTATCGAAGCGGTTGTATTTGACCGCGGTGGCTACCGTTATCACGGCCGCGTTAAGTCTCTGGCAGAAGGCGCTAGAGAAGGTGGATTGAAGTTCTAAAAAAAACCAATTGGTCGCCCAGTATATTTTCCTTTTAGGTCTGATTTACGAAGGGTGATCAACACAATAAATTAATAACAGCTAAGCAACATGGCAAGGCAAGAAAGAGAAAAAGAATCTCGCACGTCTGAGGATTCAGGCCTCAAAGAGAAACTCGTGGCGCTCAACCGCGTCGCTAAGGTTACCAAAGGTGGTCGTACTTTTAGTTTTGCTGCTGTAGTGGTAGTAGGCGACGGTAAGGGTACCATCGGGCAGGGTCTTGGAAAGGCTCGCGAGGTTTCGGAAGCGATCTCCAAAGCGGTTAAAGACGCTGAGAAGAACACTATTAAAGTTCCGATTCTGAACGGTACGATTCCCCATGAAGCACATGGTAAATCAGATGCCGGTCGTGTGCTGATTAAGCCTGCTGCTCACGGTACGGGTGTAATCGCCGGAGGTGCTATGCGTGCCGTTTTGGAAGCGGTAGGTGTGCACGACGTTCTCGCGAAGTCGCAAGGGTCCGCTAATCCGCACAACGTAGTGAAGGCTACCATTGCGGCACTTGCAAGCCTACGCAGCCCATCTGACGTAGCCCGTCAACGCGGTATTTCAATGGACAAACTCTTCAATGGATAATTGAGTTTCTGCCGTTTCAAACTTCAAGACAGGCTTATACCCCGTCATTTTTTGAAACAATGAATCTCTGAAAGCTTTCAGACATGAGTAAGATAAAAATTAAGTTGGTCAAAAGCCCTATTGACAAATCAAAGCGTCAAAAAGCTACATTGGTAGCGCTTGGATTTCGCAAGGTGAATCAGACCGTTGAGCACGAATCTAACCCACAAATTCAAGGGATGTTGCGTGTGGTTCAACATCTCGTTCAGGTTGAAAATGCCTGATACTTTACGTATAAATTTGTAACTTGGGCGCTTAAGTTTCCAACATACAAAGTCAAAAATTAAAGCAATGGATCTTTCCAATCTTCGTCCGGCAACCGGCTCTGTAAAAACTCGAAAACGTATTGGTCGCGGCCAAGGTTCGGGTCATGGCGGCACCTCTACCCGCGGACACAAAGGTGATAAAGCTCGTAGCGGCGCGAAACAAAAACGCCACTTTGAGGGTGGCCAAACGCCGATGCAACGTCGTTTGCCTAAGCGTGGCTTTAATAACGTCAACCGCGTTGATTACACTGCCCTGAATCTCGGTGTCCTCGAGGCACTCATTCAGAAGCTAGGTGTAGCTACACTTGATGTAAGTGCCCTTGTTGCAGTGGGTATTGCCAGAGCCAGTGATAAAATCAAAATTCTGGGAAAAGGCAAACTGACTACCAAGGTGAATATAAAGGTGCATGCTATTTCGGCATCTGCCAAAGCAGCCATCGAAGCGTGTGGCGGCACCGTTGAACTCGTTTAAAAATAATTTTCGGTAATGAAACTTTTTACCGTTCTCAAAAATATCTGGAGTATCAAGGAATTGCGTGATCGCATTCTTTTCACGCTCGGCCTCTTGATGGTTTATCGCATCGGTACCTTCGTGGTACTTCCTGGTGTTGTTCCATCAGCCCTCAGCAAAGCGGCTCAAAGCCGTGGTGCCAATGATTTGCTCGGTCTTATCAATGTGTTCACCGGAGGTGCATTCGACAATGCTGCAATTTTTGCGCTTGGGGTGATGCCTTATATTACGGCATCCATCATTGTGCAACTCTTGGGTTTTGCTGTTCCGTACTTTCAGCGGTTGCAAACCAAAGAAGGCGAAAGTGGTCGCAAACGCCTCAATCAAATTACACGAATCCTTACGGTGGCCATCACGCTGGTACAAGGCGGTGGATACCTTCAATTGATTCGCAGTATTCCTGGCGGTGTTTCTTCTTCTATAGACCCAGGTTTGTTTTGGTTCTCCAACATCATCATCTTGACAGCTGGCACAGTGTTTTGTATGTGGCTCGGCGAACGTATCACGGACAAAGGTATCGGTAATGGTACCTCCCTGATCATCCAAGCCGGTATCATAGCACGTCTGCCTCAGTCTTTTGTGTTTGAGTTTCAGAAATTGTTTTCTGAAAATAAGTTGCTACTCTTTTTTGTAGAGCTTGCCTTGCTTTTTGTGGTTGTAATGGCTACTATCTTGGTCATACAAGGGGTGCGAAGGATTCCAATTCAGTTTGCCAAGCGTATGGTTGGTAGAACCGGTGGTGCTGTTCCTTCTGCTAGTGCAAGAGATTACCTGCCTTTGAAAGTCAACTCTGCCGGTGTAATGCCTATTATTTTTGCACAGGCGTTGATGTTTTTGCCGGCTACTGCCCTGCAGTATTTGTCAGGAACACAGGTACAAACCGGAAGAATCCAAATGTTCAACGACATTTATTCGCTTGGTTACAATGTATTGTTTTTTACCCTGATTGTGGTGTTTACGTATGTTTATACGGCGCTTATGATCAGCCCAACCAGTTACTCGGAATATTTGAAGCGCAACAATGCTTTTGTTCCAGGTGTTAAACCGGGTGAAGCGACGTCTGACTATATTGATAATATCATGACACGCATAACCCTGCCAGGTGCAATATTTCTTGGTCTTTTGGGTATTTTGCCTTCTATTGCAGCAACTATTGGCATAAATCAACAGTTTGCATTGTTCTTCGGAGGCACTACCTTGTTGATCATGGTGGGTGTAGCCTTGGATACACTTCAGGTGATTGAAAGTTACCTGTTGACACAGAAGTACGATGGTTTGATAAAATCTGGTCGCATACAGGGACGTTCAACGTCCGGTGTTCAGGTTGGTCAACCACAATAACAGCCATTTGATTTTTGGCAGCATAATTTGTCAAAATCAAGTAATTTATTAACCATGGGCCTATTATCAAACGAGCATTCAGGTAAGCGAATTTTTCACAAAACCGCTGCAGAAATCGAATTGATGCGCAAGGCAAATCTATTGGTTTCTAAAACATTGGCGCATGTTGGAAGTTTGTTAAAACCTGGAGTTACGGGTGAAATACTTGATAAGGAAGCGGAGCGTTTTATTTTGGATCATGGTGGTAGGCCAGCGTTTAAGGGATATCACGGTTTTCCTGCTACCCTTTGTGTTTCGTACAATGATATTGTCGTACACGGTATTCCAGGGAAGCGAGCGTTCAAAGAAACAGATATAGTTTCAGTGGATTGTGGCGTTGAAATGGAAGGTTTTTATGGGGATGCGGCCTATACGTTTGCCTTTTCAAAGGTTGGCGTGGAAGAATTGGATTTGTTGAGAACCACCTACGCATCTTTGTATCTCGGAATAGAACAAGCTGTACATGGAAATCGAATAGGTGATATTTCTTTTGCCATTCAAGATTATTGTGAACGGCAACATAAGTACGGCGTGGTAAGGGACTTGGTTGGGCATGGTGTTGGTCGTTCATTGCATGAAGAACCAGAAGTGCCCAATTATGGTAGAAGAGGAAAAGGTTACTTGATGACGGAAGGATTGGTTATTGCCATCGAGCCGATGGTTAACATGGGCGTCAAAGAAGTTTATCAAGATAGCGATGGCTGGACGATACATACCAAGGATCGAAAAGCAAGCGCTCATTACGAACACTCAGTAGTGGTCAAAAAAGGCAAAGCAGATATTCTGTCGGATCACTCCTTTTTGCTAGACGCAATAAAAAATAATGCGGATTTGCAGGAAGTGTTGCCCAAAAGTTAGACATTTGCAGCCCAAAATTCAAATAGGGCTTTTTTATGGCGAAAGAGGACTTGATTAAACAAGATGGCGTTGTTTCAGAGGCGCTCTCCAATGCAAACTTCAAAGTACAATTGGAGAATGGGCATGTTATATTGGCGACCATCTCAGGAAAGATGCGGATGCACTACATCCGAATACTACCTGGTGATAAGGTTTCTATAGAAATGTCTCCGTACGATTTAACGCGTGGAAGAATCATCTATCGCTACAAATAGAATTCTAGAAATTGAAAAACACTCGATGATATGAAAGTCAAACCGTCTGTCAAAAAGCGTTCTGTCGATTGCAAAATAGTTCGTCGTAAAGGCAAAATATATGTAATCAACAAGAAGAACCCAAAATTTAAACAACGTCAAGGATAAATGACGGTTGATTGTTGGTGGGGCAATTGGGTGTAACAACCTTCTCATTGGCGAATAATCAAATCAACGAATACTCAAATCAACGTTAATATGGCACGTATTGCTGGTGTGGATTTGCCCCGTAACAAAAGAGGGGTTATCAGTTTGACTTACATCTACGGTGTTGGTGCTTCTACTGCTGAGGCCATCCTAGAAAAAGCTGGGATTGATGAGAATACCAAGGTAGAAAACTGGACAGATGAGAACATAAAGATCATCTCTCGTATCATCGCAGATGAATACAAAACGGAGGGTCAACTGCGTTCTGAAGTTCAGTTGAATATCAAGCGTCTGATGGACATTGGTTGTTACCGTGGTCTTCGTCACCGTAAGGGACTACCTTTGCGTGGGCAACGTACCCGTACAAACGCTCGTACCCGCAAAGGCAAGCGTAAGACAGTTGCAAACAAGAAAAAAGTAACCAAGTAATAGATTAATGTGAGTGATTTGTGTGTGTCCTACTTTGATTATTGCGTCACAGACAGATTGTTCCGTTATCAAATTCAAAAATAATGGCAAAAGGAGCTGCAAAAAAGGTTGTAAAACGCAAGGTGAAAATCACCCCGGATGGTATTGTATTCATCCAGGCGAGTTTCAACAATCTCATCATTTCTATCACAAACAAACAGGGTGAGGTGATTTCATGGGCATCGGCTGGTAAGGCTGGTTTCCGTGGTTCCAAGAAGAACACCCCTTATGCTGCACAGGTGGCTGCCAACAGCGCTGCTAAGACTGCGTTTGATGCAGGCATGCGTTCAGCAGAAGTTTTTGTGAAAGGCCCTGGTTCTGGTCGTGAGGCAGCAATTCGTGCTGTTGACCAATCTGGTATCAAAGTAACCGTCATCAATGATGTGACGCCCATGCCACACAACGGCTGCCGCCCTCCAAAGCGTCGTCGCGTGTAAATTTTTTGGTGCAGTCTTTTTTATTGATTTCTTTCGCAAATTAGCACATTAAAATAATGGCTCGTTATACAGGTCCAACTACCAAAAAAGCTCGCTCGTTCGGCGATCCGATCTTCGGTTTCGACAAATCATTTGAGCGTCGCAAATACCCGCCTGGCCAACATGGTCAGACGCGTAAGAAAAAACAGGCCTCCAACTACTCTTTGCAACTCACAGAGAAGCAGAAAGCAAAGTACACCTACGGTGTCTTGGAGCGCCAGTTTCGCAAGACTTTTGTCAGCGCAACCCGTCGTCACGGTGTAACAGGTGAAGTGTTGCTCCAATTGTTGGAAGCACGCCTTGACAACACGGTGTATCGTTTGGGAATTGCTCCTACCCGTCGTGGAGCCCGCCAATTGGTAGGTCACCGTCACGTTACGGTGAATGGGAAAGTGGTGAATATTCCTTCCTACTCACTCAAACCAGGTGATGTGGTTTCTGTTCGCGGTAAATCCCGTAGCTTAGAAATCGTTACCATCCAAGTTGGTGCTAAAACCAACAATATCCGACAGTTTGGTTGGCTGGAATGGAACCCTGACAAGATGCAGGGTGTATTCCTCGCTTATCCACAACGCGATCAGATTCCGGAGCGAATTAATGAACAACTTATTGTAGAGTTGTACTCTAAATAAAATCCGAGTTAGGCGAGACGGTTGGCGTTCAATTAAGAACGCCAACCATTTTCGCGTTTAAAGCGATTCAATTTCGCTCTCTTTTTTCCCCGCCCAGACAAATAAACCAATTTTTCCCACCAATCACTCCCGGAGCGTTCCACATATGAGCATTCTCAATTTTCAAAAGCCCGACAAAATACTCCTGCAAAAAGCAACTGAGTTTGAGGGCACATTCGAGTTTAAACCGCTTGAGCCTGGTTATGGCCAAACGGTTGGCAACTCGCTTCGACGCGTACTACTCTCCTCTCTCGAAGGTTATGCCATCAGTGCTGTTCGCATCGGCGGTGTTGACCACGAGTTTGCGACGATTCGTGGCGTTGTTGAAGACGTGGTGGATATTGTTCTTAACCTTAAGCAGGTTCGTATCAAGCCTGTTGTTCAAGATGACAAAAGCTCGCAAGAGAAAATTTATTTGACCATCAGTGGTAAAGAAGATTTTCGTGCAGGTGATATCGAGGAGTTTACCAATGTGTTCAAAATAATGAACCCAGATTTGCTCCTGTGTCGTATGGAGCCTACGGTTACCCTAGAATTGGAGCTTACCATCACCAAGGGTCGCGGTTACCAACCTGCTGATGATGGCGCTCCCAAAGACCTTGCCATCGGCGTTATTCCAATCGATGCCATTTATACGCCCATCAAAAATGTTTCTTATAAGGTTGATAATACCCGTGTCGGTCAACGTACCGACTACGAACGTCTGATTATTGATATCAAAACAGACGGTACTATTCACCCGGAAGATGCTATTCGCGAGGCCAGCCGTATCTTGATTCAACACCTGATGCTCATCACCGATGAGAATATCACGTTCGATACGCCGACCAGCCGCGAAGAGAGTGTGGTGGATGAACACATCCTGCACATGCGCAAACTGCTGAAAACATCGCTTGAAGATCTCGATCTGAGCGTGCGGGCCTACAACTGCCTGAAAGCAGCAAAAATTAATACGTTGGCCGAATTGGTCCGCTATGATACCCATGAACTGCTTAAATTCCGCAACTTCGGTAAGAAATCACTCGTTGAAATCGAAGAGTTGTTGCAAGAAAAGAATTTGACGTTCGGTATGGACCTCGCAAAATACAAACTTGAGGAAGATTAGTGTCTTCTTGGGTGCAATAATGTAGGGTAGTTTGTGGTGGCGCTGCTACTTAGATTACCCTATATTATCTTATTTTTTTTACTAACAAAGTGTGGTAACTGTCGAGCGGATGGGTGTGTAATGTATCGGATGGGCAATATTTTTGTCAACATGTCACTTACGCACGTTTTCCAGCCCCGGTGCTACCACCTGCAAAACAGGTAACCGTACAATGAGACACGGAGACAAAGTTAACAACCTTGGACGCACTGCGTCCCACCGCCGCGCCCTTTTGGCAAATTTGGCTATTGCGCTCATCGAGCACAAACGCATCACCACGACATTGGCAAAAGCAAAAGCGCTTCGCGTGTATCTTGAGCCACTGGTGACCAAAGCCAAAGACAACACAACACACCAACGCCGTATCGTTTTCTCCTATCTTCAAAACAAGGAGGCCGTCAAAGAAATTTTTGGCCCAATTGCTGAAAAGATCGGTGATCGTCCAGGTGGTTATGTTCGTGTAATCAAGTTGGGCTTCCGTCGTGGTGACGGCGCTGAAACGGCTATGATTGAGTTTGTAGATTTCAACGAGACCTACAACCCAAATGCTGGCAAAGTTAAAACGGCCAAGAAAACCCGTCGTGGTAGTGCTAAAAAAGCCGCTGGTGTGGTAGAAGAAGTTGTTGAAGCGCCAGTTGTTGCTGATGAAGCTGCTGAGGTGGCAGATGCTTCGGCTGAAATGGCTGCTGAGACTACTGAAAACAACGAAGAACAACAGGCATAAACGTTCAGTGTGCTGTAAAATAGTAGAGGCGATGTCGCATATATGCGGCATCGCCTCTTTTTTGTTCGCCGTACTATTGGTCTAGAGCTTTGTTATTTTTACGGCAGCGCCCAGTATTCCGGAAACTACACGAACGATATAGGTGCCTGCAGGCAACGTACGCATATCCATGTCAAGGATATTGTCTCCTTCCTGCAGCTTGACAGATCGTGTCAACCATGTTTGGCCATAAATATTGTACACTGTAATCTCCGCATCTGCTGTCCGTGTGGCGTTGAGCGTGATCTGTGTTTCAGCCTGCACTGGGTTGGGTGTTACTTGGATGTTGAGCGGTGATGGTAAGGGCTCCTTCGAGTCCAAGGCAAGATTTCGACTGCCATTTCCGTACCAAGCTCCCCAAGAGTGATTGCTGATGAAAGCGGTACTGTTGCCGGTTGGCTGTATTTTGCTTGACGCCAAACCTTGTAAGCGTAAGTTGTATGTACCTTGAGAAGGATTGGTTTCATACATCAGTTTGCTGTCGAGTCTGTTGTAACTCGGCCAGCCGAGTGTACCATTGTTGGATACGAGAACATTGTAGTCGCCAGTTTCACTGTTGGCGCCATACACATCGTAAGAAGGGGTGGTTCCATTTTCGTCTATGAAATCGAAAGCGATGACAAAGGGGGAGTTTTTAGCAAAAGCAGGGTTGCCAATACTGGTGTTTTCTGGAAGACCAGAGAACAGTTTGGAAATAAAGGCATTGTTCACAGGTGTAAACTGCCCGTTTTTCCTGAATTGTAGGAAGCCAATATCCCAGTAACCGATTGATTCGCCTTGGTTGTTACCGATTTCATTGTAGGAGTCATACATCAGATTTTCACCCGAGTAATCAAACTCAAGCACATCGGCGTATTGTACATCGCCGGTGATCTGTCCGGTTGAATACGTTGGGTTGTACAAATTATAGGCCCGGGATTCATCCGTGATCAGGTCAAAAATGTGGATAACAGGCTCCTTCGTTGTGGTGAGTGCTGCAACAAATCGGCCATTTTTAGAAATGACAGCCTGTCGCCATTCCGCTGTTGTGCTGAGTGTAAACGTAGAATAGGTGATCGGGTTGGTGGAATAGTCGAATGAAATACCAATGATGTTGTTTGCCTCATTGACAAATACCAGGTCTAAGCCATTGTCAATGATGCTTGGGCGGCTTTGAACACCTTGGTTGTAAACAGTACCGAGAATGGTGCCAGCACCTGTTGCGAGGTCGAGGTTTTGCAGATCGTTGGACACACAGAGTACATAATCGGTACCTGGATTCGGATTCAATTGACCGAGGTAGTTGCCGCTGGGCGTACTACCGCCGATGCCCACGGCGGTAAAAGCACTGGCGGCTATATTGGCTACAGAAGTGCCGTAGAGATCTGTTGCTGCTTGGATAACCGCAATGCGACAGTCAACAAATTTGCTGCTTTTGGTTAGGTAGTCGCGCAGTGCTTTGTAGTACACTTGTTCGGCCTTTGTTTTTCCCACGGATGCGTTGTTGGCAAAGAGGTAAAACGCGTGGTTTGGGATGCCGCTGTTGATGTGAACGCCGCCATTGTCTGTTGCGCCGGTAAATTGTTCATTGGTATGGCTTGGTTGCCACCAAGTGGTACCGGATGATGCTCCGTTGTGTGGGTTTGAGAGGTCACGCAGGCAACCGCTGGGGGTTACGCCAGATATGACGACATCCTCGCCAATTTTCCAGTCGTCGTTGTCGATCATGGCTCCAAAAACATCGGCAAACGACTCGTTGAGGGCGCCGCTTTCACCCTGATAAACCAGGTTTGCTGTTTTTTCCACCACGCCGTGGGTCATTTCATGACCACCAACGTCGAGCCCGCGTGCCAAGGGCTTAAAAATGTTGCCACCATTGCCGTACCACATCGCTGCACCATTCCAGAAAGCATTTTCCATGGAGGTACCATCCCCTTCCGTGATGTTGACGAAAGAAATAATATTCCCTCCTACGCCATCAATGGAGTTGCGGTTGAATTTTGTTTTAAAATAATCAAAACTGAGGCCAGCGTTGTAGTGGGCGCTGATGCCAGCTTTTACATTGGTGAATACCGTAGCATTGGAAGAGATGAGATCGTAATCAAAATTGCCGTTTTCCGGGGATGTACTCAACCCATCAATGGTCACAATGGCGCCAACGGGATCGCTTGGCATATTGGAAGTGCCCGCGTTGAACATGGATTTACTGGCATCTTCCAGCACGACTTGTGTGCCGATTTGCCAGCCGCCATTGGTAAACGTCCGGTTAATATTCAGCAAATCCTGTCCTTGAATGGTTACAGGGCCGTTTAATACACTGGAAACTTGAAGGCCAGACGCGACATTGTGTTCAATGGCTGGTGTACAAATTTCCGCGCCATCGTGGTGGTGTCCGACTAAATTGCAGGTATTGTCATAGGAGTCCAAGATTTCACCCGTTGCGGCATCTACAAAATATACCAGTCGGCTGAGCACATTTGGATGAGCGATCACCCGCCAAGCCAAGCACTCGCCATCGGTGGCATTGTTGCGGTGGAAAACCAGTAGATCAGCAGAGAACGGCTGACCATCAATGAGTTTGAGCTCAGCGGCTGTCCAGTTTGTTTTAATTTTATCCGTTCCAATCTTGGTCTTAACCACGGTAATGGCAGGGGTTTCCTCCATCCGTGGCGTTACGGTAGTCAGTTTGGGGGTTGGAAAATAACGGCCATTGACGCGTACGAAAATACCGTTGTTGGTGTGGGCGATTAACTCGCCACCCCATACAGGAACGCCTTGAAACCATTGATCCATTCGGATATGGTCGTTGCCCTGTTCGTCGGTTTGGACAGACTTCACCACAAATTCCTGGGAGGGTGATGCCAGTCCGGGCGGTTGGAGGCTGGAAAGGTACTCCAGTGCGCGTTCAGGGATGGTGCGGTTTTCGCCGTTGTTTTCAGAAGCGGCGGTTTTGCCTTCCATCAGGATGGGCAGGCCATTTTCGCCCAGTGTCATTTTAATGGATGCATGGGTGGTGCCAGACTTTGGTGCGAGGACTGGCAAGGGTTTTTTTTCTGATTGTTGGAAGTTTAGAGGGTTTTCTGTTGGGGGGAGGTTGTCCTTTCCCGGCCAATGAATGCTGGGCGAAGGAGATGTTTGTTCATTTTTGAAAGTAGGCGTTGGTTTGCCGTGCTGGGCATAGGATACCTCGAAACACAGGGCCACCAACAAAATGGGGAGTAAACTTTTCATGATAGAATTAAAATTAAATATTAAAAGATGAGGTTAGAAATATAATTCAGATAGTACATCAAATTGGGAGACTTAAAGTTCTTGATTTAGGTGTAATAATGTCTAAAAACGGCAACATTTAACAGATTAACTAATTATATTATGTGTAATTTAATAAAAAAAATGTAATATTTAATGATTTAACGTAACTGGTTGGCGTGGTCGCGTCTGAGACAAAAAAGTGGTTATTTTTTTGCCAGACGAAGCGGATTTTTGTAGTTTTTACCAACGACTACTGCTACGCTCGTTGACGTTATTCGTACCAGTAAACCCGTTTCACCCGCTCGGCCACATTGGTAAACACTTCATATGGAATTGTTTGGAGGCAATTAGCCAATTCTTGTGCTGCAGGATTGGCCCCAAAAATGATGGCCTCGTCCCCTTCACGCGCTTCAGGGATACCAGTGACGTCTATCATGGTCATATCCATACAAATATTGCCGATGGTGGGGGCTTTTTGTCCACGAAGGAGCACGGAATACCGCCCTCCACCGGCCAGCCGCAGGAGTCCGTCGGCGTATCCGATGCTGATGGTGGCGATGCGCATGGGCTGTTGAATGATACCGCTGTTGCGGTTATAGCCGATAGAATCACCTGGGTGGACCTCTTTTATCTGGCTGATGGTTGCTTTCAGCACATTCACGGTACGCAACTGGTGTTGTAGGGTATTGCTGCCGATACCGTAGAGGCCGATACCCAATCGGACCATTTCGAAATGGTATTGGGGGAATCGTTCGATGGCGCTGGTATTGCAAATATGTCGGATTGGGGCATAGCCAATGGCCGAAGAAATTTTGTCGCAGATTTCGGTAAAAACAGTTGCTTGGTGGTGGGTAAATGCATCGTGCAGCGGGGCGTCGCTGGCAGAGAGGTGGGAGAAAATTGACTGGACGTGCAGATTGGGGAATTCGAGTAAGGTTTTGGTTAGGTCGGGCACGTCGATTTTTTCAAAACCAAGGCGGTGCATGCCCGTGTCAATTTTCAGGTGAATGGACATGCGCTTGTCTTTTGCGGTGTACTGCAATAGTTCGTCCAATACAGACAGGCAATACACTTCAGGCTCCAGGCGGTATCGGTACAAGGCATCAAAACTTGCGCGTTCCGGATTGAGCACCAGAATGGGTAGTCTTATACCGGCGTTACGCAATTCGATGCCTTCATCTGCGTAGGCCACACCGAGGTAGTCTACCCGGTGGAATTCGAGGAGTTTTGCTACTTCTGCGGATCCCGACCCATAACCTGCTGCTTTCACCATGGCCATTGTTTTGGTCCCGGATTGGAGTAACTTGTTGTAAACATTCAGGTTATGAACCAAAGAGGAGAGGTTAACCTCCAGCACAGTTTTGTGTGATTTCCTTTCCAGCCGTTGAGCAATCCGTTCAAACTCAAACAATCTAGCGCCTTTGAGGAGAATGGTTTCGTCGTGGAAGTCGGCGTTTTCGAGTTGTTGTAGAAAGCTGTCGGTTGTTGTAAAAAATTCGGCATCAATATTTTTGGGTATGAAAGCTGCAATGGTAGGTATGTGGTTACCGATTCCAATAATTCTGCTCACCTGCTGTGTTTTGACCGCTTCTGCTACTTCTGACCACAGCAATTTTGCAGGAAGACCGCTCTGCAAAATATCCGACAATACGAGTGTTAAGCGGCCGTTGCGCGCTTGTTGTCTGGCAAATTGCAGGGCGATTCGCAGGGAAGACAAGTCATTGTTATAGAAGTCGTTGACGAGGGTACATTGTTGGATACCGGCTTTTAATTCTAGCCTCATTTCCACGGGTTCAAGGCGGCGCAATCGTTCTGCGATATTGTTGTCGGCAATACCCAGTATTTGCAGAACTGATTGACAGATCAGGGCGTTTTTTGCGCCCCACAGCGCTCCTGTGTCGTGAATTGTTGGCGCGGGTTGGTCGTTGGAAGCTGGGTGGATAACGCGTCCGCCAAAATTGGTGGGTGTAATCGTATCGGGGCAAACGAGCCATTCGGCACCTTCGAACAGGCGCATTTTTTCGGATAATTTTTCTGCTTCAGATGTGAAGCCCTCTTGGTGTGCCGGTCCCAGGTTGGTCAGTACCCCGATGGTAGGACGGATGATTTTTGCCAACCGTTCCATTTCGTTTGGTTGTGAA
>CAIZLM010000005.1 GCA_903933805.1 uncultured Bacteroidota bacterium
AGTTATTCCTACCGAAGGAGTTTCTTGGCTAGATGAGCTGCGCACACTTGCACAACCATTTTTAAGTGGGGCGCACATTTATGCGCGGATCAGCCAGGATGCCACTATTATCTCGAATGTAACGACCAGTATCATCAACAGCGTTCAGTCGAGCATCATGATTGTTTTCACGCTATTGTACGTTGCTTCGATATCGATGTGGTCATTTGTCCTAATTTCGGTTGGGCTTGGCCTTGGGGTTTTTTATTACCTGGGTTACTCGGACAGTTTTCAGAACATGTGGCGGATGGTATCGGTCAAGGAGACAATTTTTTACGAAAAGCTCAACCACATATTAGAAGGGTTCAAAGAAATTCGGATCAACCGGCGCAAAAACGAAGCGGTTTTTAGGAATTATGAGGAGATCAATGATGCGACTCGGGACTATCGGGTGCAGACCAGTCAGCAGTACAACCGTATTCTGATATTCACCCAAGTGTTTTTTTATATCATGCTGGGGGTCATATTGTTTGTACTCCCCAAGTTACACGTTGAATATGCTGGGTCCGTGATCAAGGTTGTGACGTCTTTGCTGTTTATATCGGGGCCATTGGAAGGGATTATTTACGCCATTCCTTCCTTTTCCAATGCAAATAATGCGGCCGACAATCTCATTTTATTGGAGCAGCAGTTGGAGGAAGAGTTAAAGAAGTTGGGAGAAGATCGGCTGTCTCCCCATGATGCTTTGTCGTATGAATGTTTGCCATTTGAGCGGTGTCTAGAACTGCGGGACGTGCGTTATCAGTATGCTCCGAGAAACGGTAACGAGGCGAGATTTCAAATAGGGCCTTTTAACTTGAAGATTCAAAAGGGGGAGCTCATCTTCATAACCGGTGGCAATGGTTCCGGGAAATCCACTTTCATGCACCTCATCACGGGTCTTTATAAACCGAACAGCGGCAGTATATCGCTGGACAGTGAGGAGGGTCGTGGGGGTATTTTGGTGAATCAGCAGAATTACCAGTGTTATCAAAACCTATTCAGTATTATTTTCAGCGATTACCACCTGTTTGATAAGATCTATGGTATTGAGCAGTCACTTGATGCCGAGGAGGTAAATCGGTTGATGCAAACGCTGGGCCTGCCGCGTGAAAAAGTGAAGTATCAATCGGGTGGATTTACCAATACGCACTTGTCGAGCGGTCAGAAGAAGCGGCTGGCATTGGTAACCTCTATTTTGGAAGACAAGTCCATTTATATCTATGATGAAGTGGCAGCAGATTTGGATCCTGCGTTCAGGGACCAGTTTTATTTTGTGATTCTTCCGGAGTTAAAAAAACGAAACAAGACGGTGCTCGTGGTTTCGCACGACCAGCAATATTGGCTGGTCCCCGACCGGCTGCTGCATTTCCAGGACGGGGTGATGCATGAATTGACTAAGTCTGAAGTTGCAACATTAATATCAGTAGGGAAACAGGAAGAACCATGATGGATAAAGAGAACAGCAAAGTCGAAGCGCCGAAAATACGTCGATCCTATTTGATGGAATCACTCATTGTTATGATGTGTACGCTGATGCTGGTGATAGCATTTTCAGATTCTATCATGATTAAGGTGCCTGCGGGCCATAAAGGTGTACTGTTTAGGCCATTCAATGGCGGCACAGTGGTTGACCGTTGTTGGGAGGAAGGGATCGCATTCATACTGCCTTGGGACGAGATGACGATTTATGACACCCGTGTGATCAGTGGTCAGGATACGATTGATGCGTTGACCATTGACGGTTTGCTGGTAAGCGCACAGATATCTTACCGGTACAGTCCATTGGTAGATTCGCTGGGTTATTTGCACAAACGCTTAGGGGCCGATTACGCTGAGAAGTTGATCGTTCCACACGTTACAGGCGCGACCCGGGATGTTATCAGCCGATACCGGGTAGATGATTTGTATAATACCAGTCGTGACGCGATACAAATGGACATGTTGTCTCAGGTGAGGAGTCAGGTTGATGCGATTTATCCCTTGATTACCATCGACTTAATTGTGCGGAATATCAAGTTAGACGATACGGTAGAGCAAGCAATTGCCCGTAAATTGGTGCAGGAGCAAGAGATGCTGGGGTATGATTTTTTGATTGAGAAACAGACCAAGGAATCAGAGCGGAGCAATATTGAAGCGCAAACCATTCGTAATTTTCAGACGATATCGGGGATTGATGTGCTGAAGATGAAAGGGATAGAAGCCACCCAGGAGCTTGCTAAATCGCCCAATTCCAAGATTATCATTATTGGTACAAATGAAAAGGAGTTGCCTATAATTTTTGGAGGCAACTGATGATTCATACTCCACAATTTTTTTATTTAACAACAACAATTTTTCAACATGACAGAATCAGATCAAATTCAGCAAACAGCACCAAAGCCAACCATTGCATTAAAGAAAGAGGCTGATAGTATTACGCTCCGCAGAACGCTGTACGCGGCTGGCGCGGGTCTGCTGCCTTTTCCGGTGGTTGATGCGGCTCTTTTACTTGGTATCCAGATTACAATGATTCGTTCGATTTCCCAGGTGTATGGGATTGAATTCAAAGAGAATGTGGTAAAATCAATCATTGGGTCTTTGGTTGGCTCTGTTGGAACTGCTGGTGTAATCAAGGCGATACCGGTGGTTGGAACGGCCATTGGCGGCTTGACTGCAGCGACAGTAGGTGCAGCAGCGACTTACGGACTCGGCAAGGTATTCACCCAGCATTTTGACCAAGGTGGCACGCTGTTGAACTTCGATCCTGTTGCATCCCGCGAATACTTCCAAAAGGAGTTTGAGGCAGGGCACCTGTTGGTAGCCGACGTAGCGGAAGTGGAAGCAGGGGTTGACAAGGAGAAGCGTGGTTTTTTCGGCAACCTTTTTACCAATAAGAAAAAGCAACAGGAGCAGGAAGAGCGCGCGGAAATCATCCAAACGAACAAGGCGTTGAAGGAGTCCATTGAGGAATTGAAAAACGAAATTGCATTGATGAAAAATGCATGATTATCCATCAGATGCGTTTTTGCTTTCTGCGCTTTATCAGTGCAGAAAGCAAACGCATTTTTTCACTTTTTAAAATCACCTGACTGGACCTGACTGCTTTGGCGGTGTCAAGACAAACTGAGAATAGGTAAATTGCCTATCGAGATCAATACCTTTTTCTTTCAACAGCATAATATTACGAGGCATGTCATTCATTCTTATCTTGGTTTATTTGGGATTCTGCGTATTGGTTGCTTACGGAGGACGTGCGTCACGCGTGGGGTTTCTGGGAGTCTTGTTTTTGTCGGTTTTTTTCACGCCGCTGTTAACAGCCATTTTGGTATTGCTTTTTCAATCCAGGAAGGAAGAAAACTGATTACAGCCACTATATAGAGACATCGAAATTGATGCGCGCGGGCGATATCACACGAATCCTCACGATAACCAATGGAGTGCCATGGCAAACGGAGGAATGGAATCGGCTGTGTAGCTTACTGCCGGATGCGGTACGGAATTCATCGCGCAGCTATGTAAACTGGCAAGACCGACAGGCTACTGTGCTGGGCAGGTTGTTGTTGCGACATGGACTGCTGTCATGGGGTTTAGGGTTGCAATCGATCTGTTTGGATGCCAATGGTCGTCCTTTTTTGTCGGATGCAATGGATATAGATTTTAATATATCCCACACGGAAGGCATTGTTGTTTGTGCGCTGAGAGAAGGCGGGCGGGTAGGCATTGATGTTGAGGGGCTTCGGCCTTTGGAATCCTTT
Source organism: uncultured Bacteroidota bacterium (assembly GCA_903933805.1). Lineage (GTDB taxonomy): Bacteria > Bacteroidota > Bacteroidia > Chitinophagales > Saprospiraceae > M3007. The sequence goes on from CAIZLM010000005.1 coordinate 3,756, forward strand.
GATTATCGCTTGGTATTCACGGAAACGGAGTGTTGTTTGATGGAGGACAGTGTAGATGCCGCCAACCTTTTTTTTAATTTTTGGACCCGGAAAGAGGCCTTAATCAAGGCAGACGGCAGAGGTTTTTTTTTAAATCCCCTGACATTTGAAGTATTTGAGGATACCATTTTGATTGGAGAGAAGACGTGGTATCTGGAAAAAATCTCTTTGGGAGACGGTTATTTATGCCATTTGGCATTGGATAGCCCTGGGCATTATTGTGTTGAAAAACTGGCGATAGAAAAATTTTTGAATCAATAGCAATGACTGAAAAAGCGCGTGGAATAAATCTTGTTTGTCTGCCGTATGCCGGTGGCGGTCCTAATTGCTTTGCGGCTTTGCGACCGCATTTGCCGAAAGATTGGACACTCCATGAGTTGAGTTTGCCTGGTAGAGGACAGCGCTACCATGAGCCGATATTGACAGATGCGGAAGCCATGGCAGCGGATCTGTGGCATCAATTGTCTCCAATGACCGCACGGCCTTATGCCTTGTTGGGCCATAGCATGGGGAGTTTGCTGGCATGGCTTGTATGCCATCGAATGGAAGCGGCAAAACTTCGGATGCCTGTCCACCTGTTTCTTTCCGGTCGGGAAGCCCCTTCAATCCCGCACAAGGAGCCCTATGAGCATTTGCTGTCGTATTCAGATTTTAAGGCGAAGTTGATGGGATACGGGGGCATTGCGCCTGAGATCACGTCTGACGAGAACATATTTTCTTTTTTTGAGCCCATGATCCGGGCAGATTTTCGGGCAACCGAAACGTGGAAGTACCGTACGTTTCCGCGATTGGGAATTCCGGTGACTGTTTTTTCAGGCACGGAAGAAGATATGACCGAATCAGAAGTGCGTGCCTGGCAACAGGAATTTGAGCAGGCAGCGCAGTTCACGGTTTTTGAAGGCGGCCACTTCTTCCTGTTTGATCACGCAGCGGCTTTTGTGCGAGCCATCGTCTCAAGCGTACAGAGGACTGAATCATACGCAAATACTTCCCCTATTCATCTTCACCAATATTAAGATAAGCACCCACGATGTTTTCTACTGACACCTCTGTTGAACAAAAGAATAAAGCTGTGAGAATCACCCGTTTTCGTACCCTGATGGCCACGGGTACAGGTTTCATACCGATTCCGATACTGGATGCTGCCGGTATTCTGACCATTCAAATCTGGATGATACGGGATTTGGCACGGGTGTACGGGATTCCTTTTAAAAAGCATATAGCCAAATCACTGATTGGCGCCCTGGTGGGCAACATCAGTTCGGCGGGTGTGATCAAATTCATTCCTGGGTTGGGCGGGCTACTCGGCGGCGGGGCGGTTGCGGTGAGTGGTGGAGCGGCCACTTACGCGCTGGGCAAGGTATTTACCCAACATTTTGATCAGGGGGGTACCCTGCTGACCTTCGACCCGATCAAGTCCAGGGATTACTTCAAGGAATTGTATGATCAAGGTAAAAACGCACCCGCAGAGTTGGAAAACGAACAAGGGAACTGGCAATCAGCTCACCTGCAGTTACAGGCATCCGCCGGGTCCTTGCAAAAAGCGCATGAGGACCTGACGCAGGCCATAGCCTCCCTGAAGCGCGAAATAGAATCAAGCAACCGCCTGAACACCGTGTCGGTTTCGATGGCGCAACCCAAAAAACGGCGCTGGCTGCGGCGGATATTCCTGGTGTTGTTGCTGCTGCTGGCGTCATTTGGCGCCTGGCGTTATGTTCCGCGCAATTTTATAGCGAAGTCTGCCAGCCTGGTGTCTTCGGCACTGGGGGATATAACGGGTTCGATGCCCCATTTTTCCTCCCCTGCGGTGGGCGATTCCACGAAAACGGACGTTGGAGGCGTGGAAAAGAATACGGAGTCGCCTGCAATTGCGCAGCCGAACCCTGGCGCTGCGGCGTTTGGTTTTGCTTCGGGTACCAGCGAGGCGTTGCTGGCAGATTCGCTGAGCAACCCTGCGTCAACTTACCCACAGATAATTCCCTTACAGGCAGTGTTGTTTGAAGAAGGCTCTTCTGCGCTGACGCCGGATGCCATGCGTCAGGTTTCAAACATTGCCCGGCTGTTGAAAAAATACCCTGCGTTCGACCTGACCATATCGGGCTGCGGAGATCAAAGCGGCGACCAGACCACCAATGAACAGGCTGGAAGGCTCCGCGCCCAGGCCGTCGAAAATCTGCTCAAGAAACGGGGTATATCGGGCCTGCGCATGCGCAGCACGTTCGTTTTGAAAACCACTGCACCGGAAGAAAAACGAGGGGTAGCACTGGAAATTGACAACCATTCACGAAGATAAAAAACTACAGATGAACATCAAAATACTGACCCTGCTCTTGTCCCTGACTATAGGCTTTACAAGCGTAAGGGCCCAAAATACCCCTCCCGTTGCGGCGGCCGGATTGCCTGCTCGCCATTGGACGAAAACCATTGGCTTGGGACTTAATTATGTACAAAATTCCCTGACCAATCCGCCGGCCGGCTACGGGCAAAACCAGCTTGGCGGAAACGCCCAGATGAATGTTTCCCTGAATTATGACAAAGGGAAAATTTTCTGGCCGACTTTTCTAAACTGGAATTTTGGTTTGGTGCGCATTGGCTCGGGTCCGCTGGATGCTGGATCTTCCCAGAAGATACCTTTTCAGAAGACCCTGGATCGGTTGCAAATATCGTCTTTAGTCGGGTATCGGATCAGCCGGGATTCGGCTTTTTCTGTGTTGGCAGGCTTTGAGTTGCAAACGCAGGGGACTCCGTCCTATATTGATCCCAATGGCACCTATCGCGGGGTTTTTTTGAGGGATATTCGCAATTCCGGATCCAATCCGATTCTGGCGAATTTCTTTTCACCAGCGGCTGTGTTGTCTTACGTGGGTATTGCCTACCAGCCTTCTCCTAAATTATTTATCGGCTATTCTCCCAGCACCTACAAGGGGATTTTGGTGCTGGATGATGCCGTTGCCGGCTTGGTGGGGAAAGTTGATGCCCAGGGTTTTCCAACAGCAACGGTACACGGCAATAAGGTGGAGATCGTGAACGGTGTTCCGGTGTTTAAAAACCACCTCAGCCAGGTTGGTTCCTATCTTTTGGCGACCTACAAAGATCAGTTTTTTAAGAAGCGTTTGAGTTATTCCTCCCGCCTTCAGTTGTTTTCCAACTATCTGAGCCATCCAGAGCGGGTTGATATGTACTGGCAGAATAAGCTTGATTTTACCCTGATCAAAGGTTTGAGTCTATCCTATCAGTTTGATTTGTTTTACGACTACGATGTGCTGGTACTCCTTTCCGACAAAACGATCCCTGGTGGGTTCAGCGGCGAATATGGCCGTCGGGTAGCAATGCAGCGGCAGTTGATGGTTCGGTATCAGGTGGCTTTTTAGTGTAACTGGTTAGGTGGTACGCAGTCTGGCCAAAAAAGGCCCGTTTTTCGCCATACTTCGCAGGTTTTTTTGACCGTAGCACTGCTATGGCCTGTGAAAATCCGCTTTGTCTGGCAAAAAATGGCCACTTTTTTTGTCTCAGACGCGATCACCTAACCAGTTGCTTTTTAATAAAAAAATAGACAATCGGCCTCAAATTTTGATCAATCGGGCTGAAGAAACAGTATTCTAAAGTATTACTCAATCAAACTCGATGAACGAGATCAAAAATCTTCCCCTTACGCAGAACCAGACGGCGATTTGGCTGGATGAGGTATTTTATGGCGCCAGTTCGATGTACAACATTGGGGCCTATTACGAGATCAAAGGTGATTTTAATCCGGCGGTGTTCTCCCGGGCGTTGGAGCAGGCCATATTGGAGAGTGATTCCCTTGGTATCAGCATACGCCAAACGGAGGATGGTCAGGCGGAACAGGTGTTCCGTATTCAGGAATCATACGCGTTACCGATGCTTGATTTTTCAGGGGAAGGACAGCCTGTGTCAGCCTGTGAGGTCTGGATGGACGAACGTTTTCAGCAGCCTTTTGACATCAGCACATCGCCGCTGTATGATTTTGCCTTGCTGAAAGCCGGGGATGGCCATTATTTCTGGTTGATGAAGATGCACCACCTGATCGTGGACGGCTGGGGATTTTCTGTTTTCACGGCTAAACTGAGTGCGTATTACAACGGCATGCTGGGGGGGCTGGCGGAGTCACAACCGGTATTTTCATACAGCGACTATGTATCGGCGGAAGTTTCCTATCATGGCTCAGAAGGATTTGCCAGGGACCGTGATTACTGGCTGGAGAAGTTGAAAGTACTTCCGGGCCCGCTGCGGGAAGTCCGGACTGTGGACAATATGCTGCAACCGGTTTCCAAACGGCAGTGGAAAATACCCCGTGGGGTTTATGGCCGTGTAGAGGCTTATTCAGCGCAGCAAAACGTATCGGTGTTTCATTTTTGGCTGGGTATTTTGGCCACCTATCTATACCGCAGCACTGGCCAGGGGCGTTTTTGTATTGGGATTCCGGTAGTGAACCGCGCCAACCGTCGGGAGAAGGGTACGGTTGGTTTGTTTACGGGTGTTAGCCCCCTTTTGGTGGATATTTCGGCGGATATGCGTTTTGAAGACCTGCTGAATCAGATCAAATCGACGCTTCGGCAGGACTACCGCCACCAGCGGTATCCGATTCAAGAGTTGGTGCGGAGATTGAGGGGTGAATTGGGTGATCAGGATCTCTACGAGGTAGGGTTTTCGTACATGCAGCAGGATATGGGATTGTACTTATCCGGCACGAGTGTTTGTTTTAAGTTACAGTCTGGGGACAGGAGTAAGATGCCGCTGGATATATGGATAGAAGATTGTTCAAAGGAGGGGGATATCCTAGTGGACTATTACACGTCTGCCGGTCATTATCCCGAATGGGAGGTTGACGCTATGCTATCGAGGATGGGGGTGCTAATGGAGACGGTGTTGGAGGAAGCGCATGATCAGCCGTTGGGCGGAATTAATATACTACCGCAGGAAGAGCGCGAATTGCTGCTGGAGACCTTCAACGACACGTCGTCGGACTACCCGCGTGACAAGACGATTACGCAACTGTTTGAAGAACAGGTAGAAAGGACGCCGGACAACATCGCGGTGGTATTTGAAGACCGTCAACTAACGTACCGGGCATTGAACGAATCGGCCAACCGGGTGGCGCACTATCTGCGGTCGGAATACCAAATCCAGTCGGATGATATCGTGGCGTTGCAGCTGGAGCGGAGCGAGTGGATGATTGTGGCGATTTTGGG
>CAIZLM010000006.1 GCA_903933805.1 uncultured Bacteroidota bacterium
GGTGAGGATAGCGGGTGTTGCAATAAGGGCCTGTGGCGCATTGGCATCGTTCAATACCTGTGTTGTAGCAGCGGTGGTACATCCAGTAATTGTATTTGTCACCACCAATTCATAGGTGCCGGCCAAACTCACCGTTGGCGTGAGCGTTGTATTGCCGCTGACGATGGTTCCGTTGGTCGTATTCCACAGGTAGGTGTAATTGGGATCGGAGGACGAACCTGAGCCATTCAATTGCAAGGAAGAAAGGGTGCAATTGAGGATAGACACCGGACCGGCATTTGCCACTGGTGGCACAATGTCTTGTTGAACTTGAACGCCGAGGGTAGCCGAGCAACTGTTGGCGGTATTAAACAAGGAAAGTGTATAAATGCCCGGGCCGCTGACCATGGGGGTCAGGGTATTTCCGCCACTGACAATGGAACCAGCGTTGGTGGTCCAAGTGTATTGGAATGTAGGCCCGTTGGACGATGCCGAAGCATCAATCATGACAGACTGGACGTTACACGTCAAGATATTGGGTTGGATGGCGCTGACCTCCGGTATGTTGACATCCGCTGAAACGGTCACGGCAGCCGTGGAGGTACAACCATTGATGTTATTGGTTACTGTTAATATATAGGTGCCGATTGAAGCAGCGGTAGCATTGCTTCCGTTTGTATTGCCAACAATGGTACCATTGGTTGTTGTCCACTGATGGGAAAATATAGCGCCCGAACTACTGCTAGAGCCATTCAGTGTTACGGAACTTTGTGTGCAGGTCAACAGACCGGGCGGTGCAATTTGTGCAACCGGTGGCGTGATGTTTTGTCCCACCGAAACACTGGCCGTACTCGTACAATTGTTCAGTGCGTTTGTGACGGTGAGTGAGTAGAGCCCTTGCTGGGCGATCAAAGGTGCCCAAGTATTATTGCCGGAGGTGATAATGCCATTGCCGGTTGACCAGCTTGGCAGTAAATTCAGATCTGTAGGTGCTGGAATCGGGCCGATGAGAAGGCTTTGATTGGCACAGGTGAGCGTCGCCGCAGGCCCCGCATTGGCTCCCGGAGGTGTAATGTTTTGCGTAACGATGACCGTATCACGGGTAATACAACCCGTGGAGTCATTGGTGATACTCAAAATATAGCTGCCTGTCTGATTGACGGTGGGTGTCAGCGTATTCTGCCCGGAGACAAAATTACCCCCCAACGTTGTCCAAACAAATGGGAAATTATTTCCGGAAGATGAACCACTTCCATTTAGGGGAATTTGTGTGGTACTACACGTTAATATTGCCGGGTTATCTATGGTTGTGGTGGGTACAGCTGCGAGATTGACCACAATATTGGTAGAGGTTGCACATACCCCCTGCCCACTCACGGTAACCGTGTACGTTCCCGACTGGGCAATTGCGATGGAAGCAGTGGTTTGGTTCGACGACCATTTGTAATTGGGAAAACTACCCCCAAGGGCTGTGAGCGTTGCTGTTCCACCCGGACATAGCGGGGTGCTTGAAATTTGTATATTGGGTGGAACTATTGGCGTAACCGTTGTGCTGGCCGTACCGGTACAACCGTAAATGTTCGTAACGGTGACCGTATAGGTACCAGCTTGATTGACAATATTCGTAATGCCCATCACATTGTTTGACCAACTGTAATTGGAAAAACCACCGAGCACGCGCAGGGTGTCAATTTGACCTGGGCAAAGGGATGGGCTGGTTACCGTAATCGGAAACGGATCAACAGCAGCCGATTGGACACCATAATAACCGACGCCAGTGCACCCATGGGAGTCTGTCGCCGTCACCTCATAGTTGCCGGGGTCTGTGACCGATATGGGGTTGCCAACATCGCCACTCGACCACATGAAATTTGAATAGGGGCCTTGTACGACCAATACGGCGGTGTCTATTTCAGGGCAAATTCTGGTAGGCCCTACGATTTGAGGTACAAAGGGAGGGATAAGTGGAATATTGACTTGGTCTGTAAAAGGACACCCAAATGCATCCGTGACCGTAAGGGAATACGTACCGGGCTGATCAATAGGATAAGGCGTTAAGTCATCGGCTCCTGGATTCCATTCAAACGTACTCAGCGAATTGTAACCATTTGTATTGACCGTGAGTGTCACAATTTCAAAAGGGCAAATGGCAGAAGGTCCGACAATGTCAATCGGTCCTGCAAAAAAAGACTCATCCAATGTGATGAAGTTGTATTGGTGGTTGCTTTCACATCCAACGCCCGTAACGTCCCAACTCCAAGTGCCGGGAGGGGTTACCAATATTTTGTGTGCTGTCTGACCAGTTGACCAAGGCACCGTCACTGGCAAAGAAACACCCGTAAAGGTGTAGTCAATCCACGCTTCCAAGGTGACCATGTGCGTCACACAGTTGGTATCGGTGTGAACATTGCATTCTAAGTGCCCCAGTTGTTTTTTGGCCAAAGAGTCAGGGTTGGTCGGGTCTTCTGGCCCCCCAACACTCCGGGAATACCCCAAAACAGGCAACAATAAAAGCAAAAAAGTGACGTATTTACGAAAGTAGAGGTTTGTGTAGATTTTTGTCATAATCGGGAAAGTTAAAAAAAATAGACTGGACAACTGTTAGATGCAACAACTGCGTCAAACGCTTACTCGAAGGACACGAACGTGCAAAAAATTAAATTGCTATGATGCGTAGCAAACGCCAAATTTATCAATTTTGATAATACTGGCTGCCATATTTTTCCCAACCCATAGGCCAGGGCTCGAAAAATACAGGACTCGAAAAATATTCGTGAATTAATTGGCGATTTTGCCCCCAAAAAAATTATGATTGGCTTAAAAGCAGACAAAAAATATGGCGTGAGGGTGCCGTAAAATTTTGTTAAAATACCAACACTTTCCCTGCGAATGCGCCATCTACCCGCAAATAGTACATCCCTGATCTTGTATGAGGCAAATGGATGGTCCAATGGTTGGGGCCTTCCAGCATATTATACGTTTCTTGAAATTCGACTGCGCCACGAGGGTCAATCAACGCGATCAAAATTTGTTTTGACTGGGCCGAAAACGTCGAAAGTACAAACTGCCCCTGGGAGGGGTTCGGGGATATGTTAAAATTTGGACCTTGGGGGGGATGCGGTTCGAGGTCCTTTCGCCATACGAATTCGAGTGGTCTGCTATTATCCGATGCGTCATATACTTCTGAACGTTGTTCGAGTCGTGGTGACAATTGGATCATTTCAGACAATTTGCCTGCTTGAATGGCGGTAATCCGCAGCGTCAGTATTGTCGCACCAGCCTCTATGCGCGGATTATCAGGACCAACCCAAACAATAGGTGCGATACCCTTATCTGTTTGTTCAAGGTTAAAGGCGTTGAAATCGAAGCCGCGCAGTGTTTCAGAGCCAATTTGATCAAGGGTAATTTTTTGAGGATCAAACGCGAGTGTTGCCTGGAGACCCTCCAAGCTACAGGCTTCTTCAACCAATAGATTTACCTGAACGGTTTCGCCTGCCCGTAAAGACCGATCTTGTATGTGAACGCTGATGCCGGATTTTTCAATCGGGGCAGTTGTTACTTGGTCACAAGGCGCAATATTTACGTCGCCAAGTTTTACCCCTAGAAATTGAACACAATTACCGTTGGAGGATGTGTCAGAATCAGGTGAAAATCGCCACGAACCACAGGGTAATGTCTGGTTAATTCCCAGAATCAACTTTCGAGCAGTCACAATATCAAGGGTAGTAATGGTGCCACTGCAATTGACGTCAGCAGCCAAACGTTGCCAAGGGCATTGAAGCGCTTGAATCCCAAGAATATGTTTGGAAATCAAGACCAAGTCGTAGGTTGTCACCCCGTCCAGTGGGTTGTCATTTTTTTGGGGGACAATGGTGTACGTTTTGTTTTTCAGCGCGTTGATATTCGAAACGCTGTACGAGTTGTTTGCGGAAAAAGTGGAATCAAAACCTGGGGCGGTGACCTTCAAGGTGACGGATTGCAGGTTGTTGTTAAAATAATCATTGAGCGGACAATAAATGGGTGGGGGTTGTTGCAAGGATGCAATTTTTTGGCCCAACAATGTCATGGTTTCTGAAGCAGAATTCCCACGAACATCAAAGAACACTTCACCGGTGTTGGGCGCAATGACAATAAAAGTTGGGGTTCCTAGAAATTGCCCGAATTGTCCGCTGGTATAGGGTTGGAGTGCAGCCGTACTGCCACCATTGGCACCGGCACCGGGCATGGTGAGTCCTTTGGCCGTTTTGTACTGTCCAACTTTTATGTTTGTGTCGCTGTTTAGCGTACTCAGCAAGATGAATTCCACCTTTCCAGGATATGCCGCCAGCATTTGGCTGTAAAGGGATTGCACCAAAGGCGCGTGGGTATTACAAGGCGGACACGTCGTGAAAAACGCTTCTAAGACAACCACTTTGCCTTGGCTGATGAATTGCTGGTAAAGTTGCAGCGTTTGATTGTCCGATGTGGTGATGGTGAAATTAGGAGCTGTGGTAGCACCCATCTCCGCAGTGGTGAAAAGGGCAATAAAGAGCACAATATTCTTCATAGTAAAAAAGGCGATCAACTAAGTACAGGCTAAGTTACGACAATTCAATGAATCGTTAAAGATATTGCATTGAAGGGCTATTAGCCGTACTTTTGTGGGATGAAATTCGTCGCTTTTATTTTTTTTTCAGCGTTGCTTTTTTCTTTTGAGCGAATGCCACGTGTTACGCCCGAGGCGTTGGGTGAGCAGTTGTTTTCTGATCCGATCTTATCGTTGGACAGTACCATCAGTTGTGCGAGTTGCCATATTCCAAAATTTGCGTTCTGCGATACGGCCATGTTCAGCAAGGGCGTTGGGGGCACGCTTGGTCGCAGGAATTCTCCTGGTATTACCAACATGGGATCCCGTCCATTGTTTTTCTATGATGGACGCGCAGCCTCCTTGGAACAACAAGTTCTGATGCCCATTCAAGACCCCTTGGAAATGCACGCTACCCTTCTCTTGGTGGTGGAACGGCTCCATGCCAACAAGACCTACGATGCTGCTTTCAGGGAGTTGTATGGCGTCCCGGCAAATACCGAGAACCTTGCAGAAACACTCTCCGCATTTGTAAGAACACTTGAAACGTCCGACACCCCTTTTGACCGTTGGATGCAAGGAAAACCAAATCCCATGGGTGATGCAGCTGTCAGGGGCAGGGAGGTTTTTATGAAAAAAGGGAAGTGCTTCGACTGTCATTTTTCTCCAGACTTCACCGGGGATGAATTCCGGAACATCGGGTTGTACACAGGCCGTCGAAACCTACAAGATCGTGGCCGATTTGACATTACCCACGACAGTTCGGATTTGGGTAAATTCAAGGTGCCGGGTCTGAGAAACGTAGCCCTCACAGCACCCTATATGCACAATGGCATGTTCAATACCTTGGAGGAAGTCATCGAGTTCTATGACCAACCGAATCAAACGGTGCCGGGTGGAATCAACCGAGACACGCTCCTAAACACACCCCTCAACCTTACGCCAACAGAAAAAGCCGACTTGAAAACGTTTTTAGATGCGCTAACAGATCAACGATTTCAACTTTAAGCATTCCTGCATGAACAAGTTTGTGCTTTGTAGTGAATTGGGTGGTCGCGGATGAAATAAGAAAGTGGCCATTCTAGGCCAGACGGCGTGCCAATCCACTGGCGAGTGCATTAATATCTCGCAATCAGGCAACCGTACAGAATGTTTTTACGTAAGTAACTGGTTAGGTGGCACGCTGTCTGGCCAAAAGAGGCCCATTTTCCGCCATACTTCGCAGATTTTTTTGACCGTAGCGCTGCTACGGCCTA
>CAIZLM010000007.1 GCA_903933805.1 uncultured Bacteroidota bacterium
AGCGTATTGCTCTTGTTGATGTCTGCTGCGATGAAATCCAGCGGATCGGTAAACGGCAAGGTGCCGCCCACATGCTGGGAGATACGCGTCACATCGAGTGCCGATACGCCGTTCAACTTACCCGTCGTCTTCGTGGGTGTTACCGTGTAGTTGCTGCCCGATATATCAAAGGAATACAGGCCATCTGACAAGGTGGTGACTGTGCCAGTGGCATCGCCAGCCAGTGCCAGTACGGTGTTGATGATGCCCTGATCAGCGCTGGTGCGCCAACGAATTTTTCCTGAAATTTGACTACAAGAGACGCCCAAAACAGTGGACGACGAGGTACTACAACCACCACCTTCGGTCACGGTTACCGTATAAGTTCCTGCGCTTAGTCCGGTCAAATCTTCTGTGGTTGCATTGTTGCTCCAAATATAGCGGTACGGCGCATTACCACCGGTAACGGTCAAGTTGACTGTTCCGTTTGTCGCCTGGCAAGATGACAAGGAATTTTGGATAGAAAGTGTGGGGTTAGCACACATCAGCGAGACAGAGACTTCGTTGGAAGGGCAACCCTCACCGTCTGTATTCACGGCCCGTACGCTGACCTCATAAGTCGTTCCGTTCGTCAATCCTGTAATAGTCAATGGGCTGGTAGTATTTGCAGGATTCAAGGCCGTCCATTGGGGAGGCCGCCCCAGAAACGTACGAGACGTCGCTGTACGAATAGTGTATTCATAATTTGTAATGGGCGTAGAACCTGTAAAGGTCGGCGGGGTAAAATCTACCGCTGCCGTGGTATTTCCGGGGGTAATATTTGATATCGTCGGTTCAAGTGGCGCAACCGAGAACTCAGACGCCCCCAGCCAAGCTGTTACATGCACCGTATCGGAAGCTGGTCCTGCGCCCAACGCGTTCACAGCACGGAGCATTACTTCATGCGGCGCACAAGCTGCTAAATTAATGTTCAGTGGTGAAGTAGTCACAGTAGGGCTAGGGACATACCAATTGGCACCACCATCGGTTGAATATTCATAATTGGTGATAGGGGAGTCTCCATCGCTGACCGGTGGTTCAAACGCAATGGAACCTAACCGTACACCTGGGGTGGCTCCCAAGGCAGTCGGCACACCCGGTCTTGCATGTGTACTGAAAAAAGCGCTGTCTGAAAGGGCTGCATATACACCGTTGTTGTCGTATGCAATCCCGCTGAATGGAACTTGGCCTGTAGCGATTTTTTTCCAAGAAATACCATTGGAAGAACTCAATAGATACCCTTGTGAGACATACGAGGGTACTGCCACAAACGCACCACCTGCATGCACTACTTGGAACAATATATCAGCCGATCCGGAAACCTGCTGTGTCCAATTGGCTCCATCGGGAGACGTGAAAATCCCGCCATTATAGCCGACTGCGACAAAAACACCGTCGGCAAAGGTGATGCTTAGATATCCGTTGCCAATAGATTTGGTCACTGTCTGTGTCCAATTGATACCATCGGGAGAAGTCACGACGGTGCGGTTACGTGCTACTACCACGTGTAGGCCGTTGCCATAAGCACAACCAAAAAAATCATCGTTTGGAATGGCCAAGTTTACCTCTGTCCACGTTTCAGCATCGGGCGATGTAACAATGGATTTGGAGCCGCCAACGGCAACCCAGAGTCCGTTCCCATAACCAACGTTTCTAAAATTTTTACTACCACTAAAGCTATGATCCGTCCAGGTTATGCCATCACTGGAGGTTTGTATCAAACTACCCCAGCCTACTGCTACAAATTTTCCATTGTCAAAGGCAATATTATTGAACCCTTTGTCCAAATTTCCGCCGTCTGCCGTTTGTTGCGCCCAGTCAACCCCATTGGGTGATGTATAGATCAACGCTGTATCGGTTCCAATATTGTTTACATAATCGGCATCAAATCCCACTGCAATAAAGAGGCCGTTGCCATAGGATATCCCTCCAATGATGGGCCTCTGATAGGTCTTATACCAGTTTTTACAGCGCACCGATGAAGAAAGGGTGGTAACGGAGACGCCGGTACATCCATTACCGGAAGTGACCGTAACCGTGTATGTGCCATAGGCATTGACCGTAATGGCGGCATCGGTACTCCCGTCGCTCCACAGGTACCCAAATCCATCTCGCATCATCTGGGTTTTGTTGCTACTGCCCACCGTTAAAGTTACGGTATCTCCGAGACATAAAACACCATCGTTGTCGCCCCCTGATACTGTTGTTATCAGTGCCGGCAAGACAAGTTGCAAGGCGTCCGATGCACCTGAAATGCCGCCTCCCCCATTGACCGCTCGCAAGCGCACTTTGTACGAGGTTCCTAGCATTAACTGCGGTATATATAAGGGACTAGCGGTGACCGCCGGAACAGGCGTGGACCAGGTGGCGCCATCATCGGTTGAATATTCGTAATTGGTGATGGCATAGCCACCATCATTTGCGGGCGGGGTAAAGTTAATACTGGCGCTGCAGATGTCTGTATAAGCCCCCAAAGCAGTCGGGGCGTCGGGAGGGATGATTTCACAAACAAGTTGCGTGTTTTGGGTGAAATACCCCGAAATTAAGTAATTGCCATCCGCCAGTAACAGCACGTCATACAAATAAGGGACTTCTTCTTGTTGAGAATCAAACAGCAATTCAGGGCCGTATGCGATTCCGTCCAAGGAGCCATCGCTGTTCAGGCGTGCGAAATATTTGGTCGGGGCAGTGAACTCACCATACACCAGATACTTGCCATCTGGCTGGATTTCCACGTTTGAAATACGATCATTAAAAGTAGGATGGGAGAAGGTATCCGGTGTGCCGTCGGCTAACAGACGTCCTAATTGACCCGTATTATTAACCGTCAAGAGTTTTCCATCCGGCAGTAAAGCAGCTGAATAAAACGATCCGTAGGTAGATGCCAGGGATAATCTAAAGGAGGTGTCCACACTTCCATCGCCGTTTAGTCGAAGCAAACCACCGTGCGACAACTGGTATCCGTACATAATATACTTTCCATCCGGTTGTGGGATAACCTCGTAACAGGTGGAAATATATGTCAGATCACGCAACAATGAATCGTTTGGGGCAAATGACATATCATTGGTACCATCGCTGTTTAGGCGCGTTACAATTTTATTGTTAAACCTTCCCCCAATGATTATTTTACCATCCGACAACAATTTGACAGTGTAAATTCCACTGAGTTGCGCTGCTGGGAGGTTTGCATTAAATGCAGTGTCCAAAACGCCATTTTCATCTACAATGGCAATATAATTCCTTGGTGTGGTAAATGTTCCTACTAGGAGGATTTTACCATTCGGCATCACCAGCATATTTTTAACCCCTTTGTTTAAACCTGGATTAGAAAACGTACTGTCCAAAGTGCCCCCGGCGTTTAGTCGAACAATACCCCGTACTGGAGTCGCGAAATCTCCTGCTATCAATAGTTTTCCATTGGGAAGTTCGAATGTTTTGTTCACACTGTTATCGAAGCTTGGTGGCGTAAAACTGCCTGATCGACACTGTGCACGCAGGTCATCAACGGAAAGCGCCACCATCAGGAGCAGTATTGGCACAATCGCCAAACAGGCCGAACCAAGCCCCGTGGCGAGGGGCCTTAGGCGTGACTTTAATCGGGCAATCAAAGGGAAAATTTGTTTCATCATTACTTTGTTAACAATTAATAGTGATACTGCGGGAAAAAATCGGTCCGGCAAGCAACAAAAGCAAAAACTCAGGTAGCGGCGTTGGTGCTGCGAACAACCGTGGTGCAGCGCAAGTCATATCACCTTGCGGCGCTACAACAGTGCCGTGATACCCTTGTCCTGACGGCCTTGTTACCCCGCAAATGTCCCGCATAATTCCTCGGACTCATAATTTGGGATATGTACATTTGTATGTACATTTTGCATGACCGTCAGAAATGGGGTTTTTTAAATTAAAACGTCCTTTTTTCGCTTTTTTATTCAATATTTGCACCCAATAGGACTTTCATCGGTGGGTTTGTTGTAGCAATCATCGTCGAAATCGGTGTCCATTTTTGATTCTGCCTTCAAATTCGGGTAAATACTTTGGGCAGTACACCTGTTCAGGTCAAAGGCGAAAACATCCTGCGGACTGCGCTGAAAAGAAAAAATTCAGGGCTGGGTCGATCA
>CAIZLM010000008.1 GCA_903933805.1 uncultured Bacteroidota bacterium
ACAATTTTCGAAACACCACATTTTTTAGGTTATTTATGACTATATTGGGTTATAGATCGATTTTTCGCACAGGACTTCGCTTGTCAAAGCGGGGTATTTTTTTTCTGCTTTCGCCATTCCCTGGGTTAAAAAATGCCATCCAAACCCAAATTGATCGCCTATTTGTAAAAATAGCCAACCGATCATTTTTTTCGAAAATATACTACCACCTTGATTGTATTTCGCAGCAGGAACAGGTTGCCATCGGTCAATTCACCATAGACGGGTGGGCCTTTTCTGTCATGGGTAACGTGACCATTGAGGTGACCATTGATGGCCACAAATTTGCGTCTTTTCAACCCAGCTTTTTCAGACAGGATGTTAAAAAAGTATTTCCAGCAATGGATGATTCCTGTAACAATGCTTTCAGCGAAACCATTGACCTCCGCAATCTGAAAGGCGGTGACCACCAGGTTGCCTATAAAATATACACTGAAAACGGGGATTACGCATCGGCCAAGCAACAAATTTATGTGGTTCAACCCTATGAATATTACAATTTATGGGTTCAATACATGACGCAGGGGCATGATTTGGAGGCTGCGCGCGCGCATGCCCCATTGCTCAACTCGAAATCGATCGTGCTACACATCCTTTACGACAGCGCCGGAGATCCGGAGGCCGCCGCCAAGACTCTTTCCAACGTGTGTAAACAACTGTACACTGGATGGATCGTCTATTGCGTGGGCATCTCAAAAGAAGCAGTTTTTAGTGTAATAAACGAAGAAATACAAGAGATACTGCAGCATAAGATTCAATTTGTAGATGATATGCACGCTGCCCTTCATGCTTTTAACAGCGTGCCCGGTTATTTTACGACCATTTCTGACAGAGAACTGCTTCGGGAACAAGCCTACTATGAACTGCTACAAGAGGCCGTTGCTTCTGATGCCCAACTTGTTTACAGCGATCATGATCAGGCACTTCCGGGAGGCACGTATGGGAATCCAGTATTTACCTTTGGATGGTCTCCGACCATGCTGCTCTCCTTCCATTACCCGGGCGATGTGTATTTGGCAAGTACTGCGCTACTGAAGGGGCTTCCGATACTGGCGCTTACCGGATATTGGCGCTATGAGCTGCTCTTGGAACTTGGCGCGATTGCCCATCGAATAAGCCGTGTTCCAAAATTGCTGTGGTCAGAAAACAGCCTTTACGCCAAGCCCCAACTTACTGCTGAAAAACAAGCCGTCGAACGGTTTCTTCAGCGGAAGGGTGCACAAGCCGTCGTGCGGAACAGGAAGGGCCGTCGGTATATAGATTGGCAACTTCCACCAGAAGCGCCACTGGTGAGCATCATCATACCGACGACGGGCAAATTGGAATTGGTCCGTGCTTGTATCGAATCTCTGGTGGATGTCACCGATTATGCCCGGTATGAAATCATCATACTGGACAACAGCAGGGGTAAAAACCCGGAGGGCATTGCATACCTAAGGGAAAAAGGATTGCAAATTGTTGTCAACAACGATGCTTTCAACTGGTCAAAACTCAACAATTTGGGTGCAAAATATGCCAAAGGCTCCCTGTTGTTGTTTCTGAACGATGATATTGAGATCACCGAGGCGGGATGGCTGAAGGCGATGGTCAAGGAAGCCATACAGCCCGGTGTGGGTGCTGTTGGTGCCCTGCTGCTGTACGACAATGGCGCCATGCAGCATGCCGGTGTCTTAATGGTAAATTATGGCGGACATGCCATGCACCTATTTGCGAAGCTTCAGCCCGGCACAGGCATCTATTTGGGTCTCGACAATATTGTCCGCGAAATTACAGCCAATACCGGGGCCTGCCTCCTGGTTTCGCGGTCTAAATACGAAGAAATCGGCGGATTTGAAGAGGCGTTGGCCATTGTCAGCAACGATGTTGACTTTTGTCTTCGACTCTCACAACGGGGCTATAGGAACATCTGGACACCCGCGTGCCAACTCATTCACCACGAGAGCATCAGCAGAAAAAATATGCCCCATCAGGAAGATGAACTATTTTTTCGGCAGCGCTGGGCGAACTTATTAAACTCCGGAGACCCGTATTACAACCCTAATTTAAGTCAAAAAAGTGGTGATTGTACCATTGATCAAACAATACCCCTGCGCTACATTCACAAGTTGCGCACGCCCCTAACTACTGAAGGGGAAGGCGCCATGCGGGAAGGGGTAAACCTCATCGGGTATAACAGGGCAGAGATGGGGGTTGGGGAAGGTCTTAGAAGTAGTGCCCGAGCACTTTCTGCAGCAGCAATCAATTTTGACATCATCAACTTTGAAACCGGCAACCCTGGAAGGATGCAAGATTTTTCTTGGATTCACAAGGAAGTAAAAACACCCTTGTATGACATCAATCTCGTCCACGTCAACGGAGATCAATTTTCAAAAGTTGTCCATGAATTACCCGCTCATGTATTTAAGGGGCGCTATACCATCGGGCATTGGTCATGGGAAATGCCTGAAATTCCGCCGGAATGGCTGCAGGCTTTTGAACATGTCGATGAAGTGTGGGTTCCTTCTGATTTTGTCAAACGTGCGGTGGAGCAGTTTACCGATATTCCAGTGGTCATAATCCCTTTTTCGGTGGACATCCGTGCTGACAACAACCTTTCTAAGGCGTATTTTGGGATCCCTGAAAACACATTTTGTTTTTTATTCATGTATGACATGAGGAGTATCTTGGAACGAAAAAACCCTCAAGGAACCTTGGACGCCTTTAAAAACGCATTTGAGCCGGGTGATACCGGGGTTTGTCTGGTGTTAAAAGTCATGAATGCCACCGCGGCAGAAATTGCCAATCTGCAAACAGCCATTGGAATATGGCAAAATATCATCATCTTGGAGGGCGTGCACGAGCGCCATGAAATCACCGCATTGTTGACCTTGATTGATTGCTATATTTCCCTGCACCGTTCAGAAGGCTTTGGACTAACGCCGGCAGAAGCCATGTGCTTGGGGAAAAGCACCATTATAACCAATTGGTCGGGTTCTACCGAATATATGAACGCACAAAACTGTATAGCAATTGATTATCAGTTGGTAGAACTCCAAAAAGATTGCGGACCTTACCGGAAAGGGCAATTGTGGGCGGAACCAAACCTGAAAATGGCCGCAGAAGCCATGGTTATGCTCCGCGAAAACCCCGATATCGCCAAAAAAATTGGGGCCGAGGCCCAGAAAACAATTGAAAGCCAGTTTTCGCCCGTTGCAATTGGCGCTCGTATCGCAGACAGACTCCAAATAATTCGGCACATCTAAAATTAAAGCCATGATTGTTCCGAAAAAACTCTTGTACCCACTACGGGTGCTCGCTTATTCCCTGCCTTTCGCTAAAATAGGCAGCGGTAACATCCATCGGGTAACTATACCAGAGATTTTTCGGATGGTACAACGCAAATTTTTTGACCGCGCGTATTACCTGCGAGAGAATCCTGATATTCGGGCATCCGGTATGATTCCTTTACAACATTACTTGGAATATGGGGGCTTCGAAGGGAGAAACCCCTCCTCCATATTCAACAGTGCGTTTTATCTGGAGAACAATCCAGATATCCGGGAATCCGGGATCAACCCATTGCTGCACTATATCCGTTATGGCCAAACGGAGAGCAGACTGGGCATACCAGAAGCAGCACAGCACCACAAAGTCCCCGATACTTCGACAACAATTGACAGTCGGGACTATCAATTGGTCCAAGAAAGTGGCTTGTTTGACAAACATTACTATTACAATATGTATCAAGATATTTGGAATGAAGATGTAGATCCCATACTCCACTATCTACTGCATGGCTGGAAAGAGGGCAGAAACCCTTCCCGTCATTTTGATACAAAATATTATATAAAAACTTACTGGGAAAACGACGCCTCCGGTCATAATCCCTTGATACACTTTATACTGGAAGGACAAGAAAAGGGCAACTACCCCACCCAAAAAGAGGCCCTAAAAAACACCCCACCCAACACCACCTCCGTCCATTTCTCCCAATACCGCTCAACCCTACCCAAGTCCAATACGATCTTGTTTATTGGACATGATGCCCTGTTGGCTGGCGCGCAAGTGGTGCTGCTGAACGTGGTAAGATGGTTCCACCAGCACACCAGTATTGAGATCAAGATCATCCTGCTGAACGGTGGTCCGCTGATGGATCAATTTGCGCAATATGGCAGCACTTGGATCTGGCAAGATGTGCTCCTGGATTATCCGACATCAAGTGACCGCAGGCAATTTCTAACCACGCATTTCAGTGACGTTGCATTGATCTATGGCAATACCGTGCTTGCCGCCAGTATTTACGATGAATTCAGCTTTTTAGAGGTACCCTTTGTGAGCCATATTCATGAACTGGAGCAGTCCATCAAGCTCTATGCTGATCCAAATACCATCGCAACACTACACCAGTTCACTCAAAAGTTTATAGCCTGTTCAGACGCCGTGGCAACCAACCTGACAATCAACCATGGCGCTGCACAAGCTGATATTGCGACGATATACGCGTTCATCTCAAACAAAACACTGGACCGTAATATCCCAAAAAACACCCTTCGAAAAAGATTGGCGTTGGTGGAGGACGCCGTTGTTGTCATTGGATGCGGGACGATCTATTGGAGAAAAGGCGTCGATCTTTTCATGGAGACCGCCCTGGCACTCCGTTCAAAAACAACCGCAACCATCCAGTTTTATTGGATTGGAGAAAATTTCTGGTCTCTTGACACGCCTTCCACAGACCTCATCTCTTGGGAGGATCTGACCGCAAAAATCGAACGGCACAACCTTGCCGTTTCATTTTTGGGTACCCAAGCCAATGTCCAGGATTATTTTTTGGCGAGTGACATATTCTTCCTGCCCTCCCGCGAAGACCCATTCCCGCTGGTATGCCTTGAAGCAGCCCAGTGTGGCATCCCCGTGGTCTGTTTTGAAAAGGCGGGGGGCATGCCAGATTTTGTAGCAGACGACGCCGGTATTGTTGTTCCGTACTTGGATATAGCGGCCGCCGCAGAGGCCATTAACACACTCGCAAACGACGCCAATCTCCGCAAAAACCTTGGTGAAAACGCCCGAATCAAGCTGGAACAGCGCCACCTTGAGGACATTGCCATGCCGGAAATTCTGAAGACTTGTCATGCCTTGATGCATTCAAAACCCGTTGTCAGCATCATCATACCCGTTTTCAACCATGCAAAATTTCTGGAAGCTAGAATCAACAGTATCCTGCAACAGACCTTCAAAGATGTAGAAATCATCATCCTAGACGATGCCTCCCTCGACAACAGCGAGCAGGTTGCAGCACAATGGACAAACCATCCACAGGTCCGCATCATCCGAAACGAGGAGAATTCAGGCTCAGCCTTTAAACAGTGGAAAAAGGGATTGGAAACAGCCTGCGGCGAATACGTATGGATCGCCGAAGGCGATGATGCCTGTAAACCCGAATTTCTCTCCACCTTGCTGCCCTTTTTCCAAGACAATGAGGTGGTGCTGGCGTACAGCAACACGGTCACCGTGGATGAAGAAGGCCAACCCACTGATACCTTTCAAGCCTACTTGGAACAACTGGATTTCAACCACTGGAAAATGGATTATGTGGTTTCGGGGGACATGGAAATAAATTTTGGCTTGGGCGTAAAAAACAGCATTCCCAATGTGAGTGCGGTGTTGTTTCGCCGGTCGGCACTTACCCCAGAACGCATGGAAAGCACCGAAAATTTTCGGTTTTCTGGCGATTGGTTTCTGTATGTACAATTGATCAAAGACAAAAAAATAGCGTACAGCTGCCTTCCACTCAACGAACACCGCAAACACGGTGCATCACTGACCCACCAATTCAACCACGAGGAAGAAAAACAACGACTGTTGTTGGATGAAGCATACGTCATTCATTGTTATATTTTAAAAAATTACTATTTGACGTCTTTGTTTCCGGAAAAATTACGCGCTTACTTGGAAGCACAAATTGTCGCCTTCTTTCCGATCGTTTCCAATACCGCGTTTGATCAATACTATCCCTATACGTCCACATTGGCAGCTGCGCAAGCTGCCGTTGACAATACCCTCGCCAGGGTACACAAGGTTGTTTTTATCACCACCAACGATTATTCACATGACGGTGGCAGCGAACAATTGTGGATACAAACCGCGATTGCAATGGGTAAAAAAGGGCATCATGTCATGGCCGTCATCCAACAATGGTCGCCGGAGCCCTACTTTTTTGAAGTTTTTAGGGAAAATGGTGTGGACATTGTGTTCAAAAACGACGATACCCTAGAAAAAATATTATCTCATAGCCCTGATTTGGTGGTGGTGAACATTGGTGATCAGGATGAAGGAACGGAATGGTACGCATTCTGTCAATCGAACCAACTTCCATACACCATCGTCAATCAACTCACCAAAGAACCTGAATACAGTCCCATTAAACCGGCGTTGCAAGAAGCCGTAAAAAGTGGCTATCTAGCCGCTCGAGCGGTTTTTTTCACCTCCAGAAACAACCGTATTTTGATGGAAAAGCGGTTAGAATGTGCCATTCCGAACGCAGACTTGATTTACAATCCGTTTTACGCCAATCCTTCAACACACTTACCAGGCCTTTCAAACCACCAGCAAGTACGATTTGCGATGCCCGCCAGAATGTCGAACATCCACAAGGGGCAAAACATTGCCATAGCCGTTTTTGCCCAGGAGAAATGGCAAAATCGCCCCGTAGAACTTCATTTATACGGTGAAGGGCCCGACGAGCGTTTATCTCGAGCAACCGTCAAACAACACAACCTCCAAAACGTATTCTTCCACAATCCTAACTGGCAATTGCCAAAACCGAACATGGAAAGTATTTGGCGGGAAAACCACGCACTGCTGATGACCTCCTTTATGGAAGGTATGCCACTGGTGCTCCTCAACGCCATGTGCTATGGTCGGGTGCCCATCGTCACGGATGTGGGTGGGCACCGAGAAATTATTGATGACAACGTCCATGGTTTCATTGCCTGGGAACCTACGGTAGAAGCCGTGGATGAAGCACTGGAGCGGGCATGGCAACAATTGGATCAGTGGAACGACATTGGCATACTGGCCAGGAAACGCATGTTGGCGTTTATGCCCAAAGATCCGGTACAACACTTCGTAGATTTATTGAATATCCATTTGCACGCGTAGTCGTCCAGGCACCGCAGACCCTCCATGACATCATTGTTGATTACCGCAATTCACTTGTAAAATCTTGGTTAGACACATGACAGCAGACCCATACTCCTCGTTTAGCAGCTTACGCATTAGCCATTGGGATCGCATATATTCCCATGCTCGCACCCGGGGAGGCGCCTACTACCGCCGCTGGCTGACACGCGTGTATCGGTTTGTCATTCCGGCATCTTCCCGGGTCTTAGCGTTGGGCTGTGGCACGGGAGACTTACTGGCATCCTTGAAGCCTTCGAGGGGGGTTGGCATTGATTTTTCACCAGAGGCCATTCGATTGGCGCGTATCAGCCATCCAACGTTGACCTTTGTGTGCATGGACGCCCAAAAACTGGACCTGGAAGCAGGGCAATTTGATTTCATTGTTTTGTCGGATTTGATCAATGACCTTTGGGATGTTCAGCAAACCTTGGAGCAACTCAAGCCCTATTGCCACGCCAGAACCCGCATTGTGGTCAACTTCCACAGTCGGTTGTGGGATCTTCCGATGCGGTTGGCACAGCGCTTAGGCTTGGCGACGCCCTTGATGACACAAAACTGGTTAACGATCCCCGATATTCGAACCATTTTCAACTTATCCGGGGTTGAAGTATTAAAAAACTGGTCAGAATTTGTGTTGCCCTTTTGGTTTCCTGGAGCAGATTTATTGAATCGTTATTTGGCCAAGATTGCACCATTTCGGTGGTTTGCTTTGACCAACATTGTTGTTGGTCGTCCTATCACAGACCCAACGATTCATCAACCAACCTGTAGCATCGTTGTAGCAGCGCGAAATGAATCTGGGCACATCGACGATTTGTTCCAACGGATACCGCGTTTGGGGGGGCAGGAAGAAATCATTTTTGTGGAAGGCAACTCGCAGGATGATACGTACGAAGCCATTGAGCGCGCCATAGCAGCACATCCCAACAGGAACTGTCGTTTGTTGAAGCAGCCCGGAAAAGGCAAGGGAGATGCCGTTCGGACCGGTTTTTCAGCAGCCAAAGGAGACATCTTAATGATTTTAGACGCTGATATGACTGTTTTACCGGAGGATCTTACTAGATTTTACGAAGCAATGGCCACCGGCAAGGGGGAATTTATCAACGGTGTTCGTTTGGTGTACCCCATGGAGAACGAGGCCATGCGATTTTTGAACCTTGTGGGCAATAAGTTTTTTGCCGCAGCCTTTACGTGGCTACTCGGACAACCGATCCGCGATACCCTCTGCGGAACCAAAGTGATGTGGCGCACTGATTACGAACGTTTGGTAGCCAACAGGGCTTATTTTGGTGATTTTGACCCTTTTGGTGATTTTGATTTGCTTTTTGGCGCTTCCAAGCTCAATTTAAAAATTACAGAGCTGCCCATTCGGTACCATTCTCGGCGCTATGGCACCACCAACATATCCCGTTGGAGTCATGGATTATTGCTTTTGAGAATGACAATTTTTGCTGCAAAAAGAATTAAATTCTTTTGAGTCATGATCAGCCGAATACGCAACTTTTTGGCACATCCCTTGACAAAAGGGCTGGATATTGATGATCCTGATACCACCGCATTGCGGCTACAAATCGTCCGTTCCAAGCCTTTTCTACTCCAAATATACCGGGAGTGGTATCAATTGATCGCGTCCAATTTCAACGAAACAGACCAAGTCTTGGAATTGGGCTCTGGCGCTGGGTTCATGAAAGAATACCTGCCCAAGCTCATCACCAGCGAGCTATTTGAAACACCCGGTGTTGACCGCGTGCTGGATGCACATCAGATGGATGTTGGCAATTCCTGTCTGGACGGCATTGTCATGACGGACGTGCTGCACCACATACCCGACTGCGACTTATTTTTTCACGAGGCTTTGCGGGTGCTCAAGCCCGGCGGGAAACTGGTCATGATTGAACCTTGGTACACCCCTTGGTCAGGTTTTGTTTATAAGAACTTTCACCATGAGGCCTTTGAACCGGACGCTGCCTCTTGGAAATTTCCGGCAAAAGGGCCTTTGTCCTCTGCCAATGGCGCCATTCCCTGGATGGTATTCAAAAGAGATCACGGTATTTTTGAGGCGCGTTACCCTGAATTGCGCGTGGAATATATACGGCCATTGATGCCCTTGGTATATCTGCTGTCGGGCGGTATCGCCACGCGGAATCTCCTGCCTGGTTGGTTTTACCCTTTGGTACGCTTTCTAGAGCGCCATTTACAGGAGCCACGTTGGGGAATGTTCGCGTATATTGTTGTGAAAAGAGTGTAATACCAGCTATGGAACGCTCAAAAAACAAGTATTTTAGTTCAAGGATCTGCTGTAAAGAAGGATCATAAATATTATCAGCTTCATGACCAAGGAAACATTTTTGTCCAGAACACTGCCCGTAACCCTACTCATCGTCTGGATGGTTGTGGTTGCCGTTTTTGAATGGCAGCGCGTTCAGGAAAGTCAAAAGCCCCCGATATACGACACCATAAGCTATCTGCAAAAAGGCAAATCATTTTGGGAAAACGCGGCCTTGGGTTGGCCTCGCAACCCCATGAACCTAGACAATAGCTTACGTCCGCCGGGCACCGTCCTGTTGACCTACCCGTTTGGATATGATGGACAATACAAGGGTTTTTTATTTCGCAGTATTTATGTCCCACTGTTTGTTTGGATCCTCTCCCTGTTGGTCATAGGCTGGCCAACCATTTACAGCAAAAAAAAATGGTCTTACTGGCCGATGGTATTGGCTGTTTTTCTGCTGGGGCCCATGACGCTATTTTTTGATTTTTTTTGGGGAATGGTGGATACGTTTCTGGCGTCCCTGGCAGCCTTGGCGGTGGCCACCACTGTCAGAAGTTTACTGACAAATAGCCGCGGGTGGGTTGTCTTGTCAGCCCTTGTTGCAGCATTTTGCCCCTTGGTAAAGCCATCGGGAGCGCTGGTACTGCTGCTTACCACGCTGTTTTGGAGCGGTTCGGTCATGTATTTAGCGTTTAAGGCCCCTGTCGAACAGCGCCG
Organism: uncultured Bacteroidota bacterium; assembly: GCA_903933805.1. Classification (GTDB taxonomy): domain Bacteria; phylum Bacteroidota; class Bacteroidia; order Chitinophagales; family Saprospiraceae; genus M3007. The sequence goes on from CAIZLM010000008.1 coordinate 10,187, forward strand.
ACCGCTTTTAAAATTTTGGTTGTTTGGCAGCGCTTTTTTTGCTGTACTGGGCGGAACCGTGTCGATAATATGTTTGACATCAGATTATTTGGGCGGGCCAATCGTAGAATTCATGCGAAACTCCATGGTTATCTTAAAAAACGAGTTCGACATACCCATCAGCTTTAATTTCTTGGTGCTGACATACAATAGTTTGTTTGGAGCCGCCTCTTTGATTGGTATTGTATTGGGTGGCGCCCTACTATTTCGCCGGCAGGCGCCCAAAAACACCCTGCTTCCCGATTGGATATTCTGGACAGCAGCCACGTTATGTGCCGGCGTTGGATTGTGGTTCTGGATTATTGAAACAGGGAATTCCCAGCTTCGATATTTTTATCCGTTTGCGCTCATGACCGTGGTGGCAATTTCGCCCCTGCTATTTCGAAAAATATATGCTGGTGACTGGATAATGTCCAGAACGCAGCAGGGGGTAATTGCGTTGATCTGTTTTGTACCGGCCATCAACATAGCGGGATTGTTGTCCCAAACCAATCCACCTGCTACCTGGCAGAAGATCACCGGAGTAAACATGGAGGTTACCGTCAAGGATGAAGGCGTGGAACTTGCCCGTGATTTACTTTCAGCCTTAATAAACGCTCCCAAACCAACCAAGGTGTATTGTACGCACTCCTCCAAAACCCATATTTCATTTGACAGCTATGGAATATTCCAAAACTTGTTATTTCCTACGGCGCCCTATTTTGTGCCGTCGTCGCCTACTGACTGGGCTCGGCCATCCACGTACCGAATGAATGAAATCTTAGAATCAGACTACCTTCTCTATAAAAAAGAACAGTACATTGATAAAACAGGTCGTGATAATAAAGGACTTTATCTTTATGAAGATGGCCGTATCATCGAATTGTTTTTGAATAACTTGACGCCGGAGCAGGGTTTGGAGACCACTTTTGAACATGGCGATTGTCGCCTTTCAAAAATCACCAATCGGATCGCATTGACGGCCGCATTCGATTCACTGATCAGAAGCAACCAATGGAGCCCTGTATTCGTGGCGGAGAATGGGTTACAGGACGAAATCTGGGAGCCATATTCCCAATACGACAAGGTATTTGAAACAATCCCACCCGGCTATACCCTGTCAGATACCATCCTGTGTGAAGGCTACCTGGATATCGTGAATGATATCCCCCCCACTCCAACCGGCACCTCCATTACCACGTCGGATTTTTTTAGTGCCGGCGGCTGGATGGCCTATGCTGTTCAGAAAGGTATTGCGGCGGATGCTGTTTTTTTAACCTTACAAAAGCAAGACGGCACAATCTTGTATCTTGCCACCAAACGCAATGCAAGGCCAGATGTAAACAAAGTCTTCCATCAGCCGAACATGGGCGATACAGGATTCACGACAAAGGCCTATTTGCATCGTTACCCGGGCTCCTACGTACTGGGCTTGGCCTTTGGGTACCAAGGAATGCTCTATCGTTGTAACCAGTTTAAAGTGCCCTTGACCATTGTAGAACCCTCCAGCAGCACCAAGTAATGGATTTTTCCCCTGACTACCGCGGTGATTTTATTGAACGACAGCAACTGCATCTATGATTTTTAGTTCCATCACGTTTATTTTCGTTTTTCTCCCTCTGGTGCTGCTGCTGTTTTACACGCTTCGGAAGGAACTTCGTTTCCCGATATTGCTCCTAAGCAGCCTTTTCTTTTATTTTTATGGCGAGGCTTACCTTATCTGGATCATGCTGTTGACCACCTTCCTTGATTATGGCTGCGCTTTACTTATTTCGGGAGGTATTCGCTCCAGTCTAAATCAACCACTGGAACCCGGCGGATCTAGGAGCAATGCACAAAAATTCTGGTTGACCGTGTCCATTGTTTCCAATTTATTGTTGTTGGGATACTTTAAATATTTCAATTTTTTCACAGAGAACCTGATTCAGGTGCTTGATATGGCACATCTAAGCCACATGAAACTGGATGGGTTGGCGAAAGTTGGATTACCCCTAGGGATCAGTTTTTATACCTTCCAGTCGATGAGCTACACCATCGACGTGTACCGGGGCCACGTGACGGCCAACAGGAGTCTTATGCGATTTGCGACGTTTGTCACCATGTTTCCACAGTTGGTGGCCGGCCCCATTGTGCGGTACGCTGACTTGGAAGAGCAGTTCAAGCACCATAGCATCAAGACGGATCAATTTGTTGAGGGCATCAAGCGATTTTTGGCTGGATTGGCAAAAAAAGTGTTGATTGCCAATACTTTGGGACAAATAGCCGATCAAATATTTGCCCTTGGGCAGTACCATATTTCGACGGGTATTGCTTGGATAGGCCTCCTTGCCTACAGTTTACAGATTTATTTTGATTTTTCAGGCTACTCCTGTATGGCCATTGGGCTGGGAAAAATGTTTGGGTTTGAGTTTCCTGAAAACTTTAACTACCCGTATATTTCAAATTCCGTCAAGGAATTCTGGCGTCGGTGGCACATTTCACTTTCTACCTGGTTTCGGGATTATGTTTATATCCCGTTGGGTGGCAGCAAAACCACTGTGGTCAAAACATACCGGAATCTCCTGATTGTCTTCCTGCTTTGTGGTCTTTGGCATGGCGCCAGCTGGAATTTTGTGATTTGGGGGTTATTTCACGGTTTTTTCCTTTCGCTGGAAAAAATTGGTCTCCGCAAGGTCCTGTCCAACGTACCAAAGGCGATCGGACATATTTATACCTTGCTCGTGGTGATGCTTGCCTGGGTGTTTTTTCGTACCGAAACACTTGCCGAAGCGTTCCGGTATATTAAAGTCCTTTTTGTGTATAAAACCTCCCCCTTTTTTATGGTGGAGGAGTTTTTACCTGTTGAAGTCATCCTGTCTTTTATATTTGGGATCCTGTTTTCGATGCCTGTTTTGCCTCGGTTAATACGATTGGGAGATAGTTTAAGACCGGGCTTGTCGGCTGTTGCAGCACTTGGCACTGCCATTGTACTATTCCTCCTTTTTTTATTGTGCGTTATGAGCTTAACATCTGGCACCTACAACCCCTTTATTTATTTCAGATTTTGACAGATGAAAAAATATATTAATTATTTGTATATATTGCTTTTTTGTGGTTTTTTGGGCGTCATGTCGGCCTTCCTTTTTTTGAAAATTCAAACGATGG
>CAIZLM010000009.1 GCA_903933805.1 uncultured Bacteroidota bacterium
ACTCCATTGAAAATATCAAGGCGATTTATCCGTCGTCTGCATTGGTGGAAACTGCCAATCAGGCGCTCGGATTGGCACCAACGCTGGATATGAAAATCCACCCACCAACAATAACATTGGCGTTGGACGAATTATCTGAAAACAGTATCGCTTTAGTGGATGAAAGTCAAACCGACGTCATGCGGTTGTTGATTTTACGGATGAACGAATATATAGACACATATCAACCGTTCAGACAACCGGAATTTAGCATCACATCACTTAGCCATTTGCTAAATGTTCCCCAGCACCACATCGCGTTTATTATCAAGCATGTTTTAAAAAAATCCTTTGTGGATTTTCGAAACGAATTGCGTGTCAATTATGTAATAGCGTGTTTAAAAAAAGGCATGCTCGACGAAATGACAATCGAAGGTATTTGCACCGAAGCGGGATTTACCTCTAGGGCAACTTTTTATGCCGCATTTAAACACTATACCGGAACGTCACCCATGCAATACCTGGGCTAACGGTCGTCGGTTGTTCACGCTTTTTGTGGTGTTCACAGTCGCAACTGGTTGGCGTGGTCGCATCTGAGACCAAAAAGTGGCCATTTATTGCCAGACAGCGCGCCACCCAACCAGTTGCGCAATCCATGAGGACCATGATAGCCTCCATTGGAAAAAGGGCGCTCCAGCATTTCGGGTCACCCCAAATCATGCCAATACTCCTTCCAGTGTATCATTTTGGAACAGATCAGGTTCATCATCAGGGGGTTTTTGGGCCCATGACATATACTCTTGGGGGCTGAAACCCGTCAACATTTTGAAACTTCTGTAAAAACTCTGCCGGGATCCAAATCCGGTCTTTTCTAGCATTACTACGATGGACGGCAGTTCGACGAAATGTCCTGCCAGAAGCCTCCGAGCTTCATTCACCCTGAATTCATTGACCAAACTGACAAAATTTGTTCCCCCACCCTCCGCAATAGCCCTGGAAATATAGCGCTTGCTTCGGTTCATCGTCAAACACAAATCTTGGACACTAAAAGCCGGATTGAGGTACAATTTTTCTTTGTCAATCCGCCGCAATATTTCATTGTAGAGGTTGATGATTGGAATTTCATCATCCTCTAGTTTGCTGTTCTCTTCGATGTCCGTTTCCTGCAAAGACTGTGGCGCTGCTTTAGCAATGGTTACATTCATCTTGAACATCGTCTTCATCGCCCTTTTCAAACGAAAATATTGGAAGACAATGATACAAATCGCAACAATGGCGAACAACAAAAACAAGAGCGATACTATCAACTGACGACTCAACAGGTTGTTCCCCTCCTGCAATACTTGTTTTTGGGTGATCAATTTGTTGACATCATAAATGGCTTGTATCTCGTGGAATACACGGAGGGAGTTTTCTTCCAACACCCTTTTTTGCAAGGACAAGTACTCATCGAGTGCATCGGTAAAGCCATCGTAATGGCCAAACTTAGCGTTCAACTTGACCTTGGTCAGCAACACTTCGGAAAGATTATCCTCCTGACCATTCATCGAACAGAAAGACACTGCCTTTTCCAAGTATTCCTTTGCTACATCAAAATTCTGCCCTTTTTGAAGTTCTATATCCGCTAATATGCGGTAAACGGTTGCCAATATCTGTATGAATTCATGCTTCGTGCAGAGTTCCTGCGTCTCTAACAATATTTTCTTAGCTTGATCATATTCTCCGTTGTTCACAAACACCGCAGCAACATTGATAGAAGATTTTGCGATACCATACGTGTTATGAATGGCGGTATTCAATCTAAGCGCCTCCAGACTATAATCTTTCGATAATTTCAGATTCGTTTTACTGTGATAAAATCCGAGGTTTTGGTAACACAAGGCCATATTAAGCGTATCGCCCTGACGTCGATAGTAATCCAGTACCAGCCCACATTCCTCGATTGCTTTGGTTTTGTTGCCGTTTCGGTTGTCCAACACACTGATGTTGATCCAAGTTTCAGCAATAGATGAGGAGTCGGCTAGGAATTCAGCGATTTCAAGCGATTGGTGATAGGCTTCCAATGCCTCGTTAAACTGGCTCTGTTGCTCATAAATAATCGCCAAATTGTTCCAGCAAGCGTTGGCCACGTTGTTCTTTTGCTTGCAATATGCACTTTCCAGCGCCTCATAGTAATAACTGGACGCACTGTTGAGGCTTCCTTGGTATTGTCGTACTTGCCCCATGAGAAAATTAGCCTTGGCAAATATGGAGTCGTCCACAGGACCGTTTTGCAATAACTGGGCCAGTAATTTCACCGTCGCAGCATCTGCTTTTTCCAGCTCATCGGGTAGAAAAGCAGCAGCCTCTTTGATCAAGGTATTGTATTCAACTTGCGCATGAAGCGCGGGGGCACAGCAGAGCACTTGCCCGGCAATAAGAGCCAATACGAGCAATAATTTCATACTATTTGTTTGAAAAGGCGGAGAAAATCAGTTTTTTTGTGCTATTACTTGGATGTAAACTTCTTTACATCAAAAAAAGCCAAATGTATGGTATTCCCTTCATCCGAGTTAGCGTGTGTCTTGATTTTAATGGCCGAACTTTTACGTCGCCTAAAAAACCATGCGCAAGCAAAGATCATTTGCTGCTTGGCATCCTTCACAAAAAAAACGCTGTCATCCTGAACCCTTTTTATGCCCGCGACAACGCCAAACCACCACCACGCACCCAGCGGGGAATAAAAAGCACTCTGAACGACAGCGTTTTTCCAAAAAAAAAATCCCGGGCAGCTTGCGCCGACCGGGATTTTTTTTAGCCAAATAAGGGGCGCCACGGCTTTCCGAGGCACCCCAAATTATATCAATGCTACTTCATCTGTATCATCTTTTTCGTCGCCGAAGCCGTCGCCGTC
>CAIZLM010000010.1 GCA_903933805.1 uncultured Bacteroidota bacterium
GCATGCGCCGTCATGCGTTGCACACTGTTGGCGTGAAAATAGGCATCACTGTGGGGCTGTAGGTCAGTGGCGCCGCAAATGCCGGCATAGGCCATAATCGAACTGCCACTACCTGGTTCCATCGCATCAGCGTTACTAGCATTGCCGGAACAGGAGCCAACCGTACCGTTGAAGGTGTGAGGCCCGCCAAATTGGTGGCCCATTTCGTGGGCAACGTAGTCAATGTCAAAGGGATCGCCAACGGGTGAGCCTGAGCCAGTCACGCCACCGCCTTTGTTTGAACCACAAATAACCCCCAAATACGCCACACCGCCACCGCCGGTACTGAATACGTGGCCAACATCATAGTTGGCGGATCCGATCACCGAGTTGCAGGTGGTAATATTTTGGCCCAGCATCGTGCCACCATTGTTGTTGGTGTACGGGTCAGAAGAGGCGGTCAGGTAAATCAACAAATCATTGTTGGCAACAATTTGCATGGTTACGGCAAAGTCTGTTTCATACACGCCATTGACGCGGTTCATCGTGGTATTCATGGCTGCAAGCACCAGCGGTTTGGTACCGCCGTGAAACGCTGCGTACTCGCCTGTGCAGGCCAGTGCCAGGCGATAGCGCCGCAATTGGGTATCGCCCTGAAAATCAGGGGAAGCAGTTTGCGCATGAGACAGGCCAGTCTCTAGGACTTCTGCGCCCTCCGGAACGATGTTTTCACAAGTCCATGCCGCATTTTCTTTCGCTGGGAGGTAGTCCTTTTTGAAGTACACGACATAGAAACTGGCATTTCCATGCACCATTGGATCAATGAAGTAGGAGCCATTGTTGGCAGAAGTCACCATGGCATGAAAGCCAAAAGGCGTGCAATCAAGCTTTAATTTGGCGGAATGGTCGTCCATGCCTCTGCCGGTATAACAGCGTATCTCAGGATATTTAGCCTGTAATTCAGGCGCCATAACCGGGGTTTCGACGATTTGAAACCTGCTTATTTTACCATCGGGAGTAGGCACCTCCAAGATGGGCAGCGATTGAGTACTGGCCGAGGGCGTAAAGGCCTCAGGGGCCGTAGCCAAAACAACTTGTAAGGCGTTGAGATCGAGGCGCATGGCACGGAATTTTTCCGGAACAATGCGGCGTTCCCCCGCGCTGGGTGCGGCACTGGTGGGAACATCAAGCCAAAGTGACTGGGCATTGAGGACACCGAAGCCTACAAGCGTACAGAGCAAAGAGAGAAAGTATCTAAGCATTTGAAAGGTGCAAAAGTTTGGGTTTGAAAAAATACAGCGATTTGTGTGGCGAATGTAACCACTCCACCAGCTTTCTAACGATTATTTATAAGCTTTTTGCAATTAGCGGGCGAATATTTAAAGGCCTATGAGGCGTTTAATGAGCGCTTCGTCCACAGCGCCACCGGCAAAATCATCAAAAGCACGTGCAGTTACCTGAATAATATGATCACTGATGAAAGGTGCGCCTTCCCGGGCTCCCTGTTCGGAGGCCTTGATACAACATTCCCATTCCAACACTGCCCATCCTTGGTAGTCGTATTGGGCCATTTTTGAGAAAATGGAGGCAAAATCAACCTGTCCATCGCCCAAAGAACGGAACCTGCCCGGTCGGTCTATCCAATCTTGGTAGCCTCCATACACGCCACTTTTTCCGGTCGCGTTGAACTCCGCGTCTTTTACATGGAACATTTTGATCCTTTCGCGGTAAAAATCAATGAATTGCAGGTAATCCAATTGCTGCAGCACGAAATGTGAGGGATCGTAGAGGATATTGCACCGAGGATGGTTGCCCACAGCCGCTAAAAATCGCTCAAATGTAACGCCATCGTGCAGGTCTTCACCCGGGTGAATTTCATAGCACAGGTCAACACCGGCTTCTTCAAAAGCATCTAAAATTGGCAACCAGCGGATGGCCAGTTCACGAAATCCTGCCTCCACCAATCCTTTCGGACGCTGCGGCCACGGATACACCGTGTGCCACAACAGCGCACCTGAGAACGTGGCATGGGCATCCAAGCCAAGATTTCTGCTGGCTTTGGCGGCGTTTTGGAGGGTTTGTACCGCCCAAGCGGTTCTAACCTTTGGGTTTCCACGCAAATGCTCCGGCGCAAATGTGTCAAACATGGTATCGTATGCCGGATGTACCGCCACCAATTGGCCCTGTAAGTGGGTGGAAAGCTCCGTAATCTGTACGCCACAAGCTTCTACCCGACCCTTCAGGTCGTCGCAATAGGCCTTGCTTTCCGCCGCTTTTTCAAGATCTATCAGGCGGCTGTCCCAAGTGGGTATCTGTACCCCGACGTACCCAAGGGCGGCAGCCCAACGGCAAATTCCCTCGAGGGTGTTAAATGGGGCCTCATCCCCCATAAATTGAGCAAGAAAAATGGCTGGTCCTTTTATTGTCGTCATGTGAATAGGATGATGTTTCAAACAGCAAACATCCACAAAATTTACAAAATTCAACAACAAAGAAGCAAAAATTGCAAAACCAGTTTCCACCAATGCTGCTGACAAACAACGAAGCATTTCGTTGGCGCCACCAATTTTGTGGTGTAACAGGTGAGTTGGTAGAAATACAGGATGTTTTACCGACAAACAGCGTGAAAAAAGAACAAAATGGCGGCGGTGTTCACGCCCAATTCACTGGCGCACCTCAAAATCCAACGCTGGAAAACACCGGAAAATGGTCAGAAAAAATATTGTCGCGGGCCACGCGACAAGAAAAAGGCACAATGCTTTTTTCAGTAAGGACATAATCTATGCGGAGCAACGGCAAAGCGCCGGCAAAAGTAGTGCCCAAACCCATCCCCTTTTCGCGAAAAGTATCGGTCAGGCCATCCGACAACACATGATAGACGTACGAATTGGGCGTATCATTGAAATCGCCACACACGATGACCGGATACTTAGAGGCCTCTATATGCTCCCGCAGTTTTTTCGCCTGTTGGGCCCTGATACCGGTGGCATCTCCCACGCGGTCCAGTACGTTCCCAATGTCTTGCCAGGTTTCGCCCTCATCCAAATCGCCTTTCTCAATAACCCGTGTGGTTGTCTGCGTAACCCTGTTGGATTGAAGATGCACATTGTACACCCGCACAATATTGGATTTTCCGAAGCGAATATCTGCCCAAAGAATCGAGTTGGCTGTTTTACCAAAAGGCACCTCTCCACCGGCTTCTATCGGATAGCGGCTGAGTATAACGGTCCCTTTTTTGAGGTTAAAGGTGTACGGATAGCCCATCTTTTCAGCCAACAACCGGTAAAATTTTCCACTTGTTTCTTGGGTACACAGTACGTCTGGGAAGCCGTTTTCTTGTAAAAAACGCGCATACGCAGAAACCCGTTTCTCCCGCCAGGCCGTGGTCGGCTCCTTCCCGAGATACACACCGCCCAGGTTGTGTGTGCACACCGTAATGGCGCTTTCAGGCACCTGTTTTTTCCCAAAATCAAGCCCAATGAAACTGTTCAAGTATTGCCATCCAAACAACAAGATGCCCAGGTGATACAAGGCAAACCGGTTCATCTGCCACATCCAAAGCAGCAACAGCACCACATTGATGACCAACAACCCGGGAAAAGCCGTTCCAAAAAAAACAAACCAAGAACACTGGGCCGGATCCACCCAAGGCGATATATATGACAACACCGTGAGCAACACCACAATGGCACTCAGCAATTGAACGATGGTGCGAAGCAATGAATCCATTGAAACAGTTCGGATTTTCAAAAACGTGTTGCGGGCGTGACTACACCCACCTTTTCATCAGACTTATTTTTGGCTTGCCTCATAGAGAAAATCTTTTTCCTCCTGAGACAGACTTTCGTAGCCCGTACTTTTTATTTTATCCAGAATAGCATCCAGCTGATCCTGAAAAGAATGGGTAGGATGCACATCGCTCCTAGAACTGGCCTTCGCAGTGCCGACGAAGGTTGCCTTCATAGGGCCAGGCCTGTTGCTACGTCGGGACTTACCCGGCTTTCTGGTAAATAGACCGGTTATTTTTGTCAACAATTGATTAACAGACTCCGCCCAATCCCGGCCATCTCGCAACTGGTACACAAAAATACACCCCAAAATGAGTCCTGCCAAGTGGGCAATCGGACCACCGGAATCATAATGCCCCGCAATCGCCGTCAGGTCGAGGAGCACCAACACCAACACAATATACTTCACTTTAACAGCGCCCAGAATCAACAATGGTACCCGGTAATCGGGCGCCAATATCAGCGCAGCACCACCCATGGCCATCACGGCAGCGGAGGCACCCAATGCGTACCCGCCAATCCCCAAAACGCCCAATTGTGCTGAAACAATAAAAAATATACCGCCAAAAAGGCCTCCCAACAGGTACAAAGCAAGCACCCGACGATCGCCAATAAGATCACTCACAATGCTGCCGAAAATATACAGGCCAAACAGGTTGTTGACCAAATGCCAAAAGGCATCGTGTAAAAACATGTGCGTCAGCAACGACCAAGGCTGCCACAACAAGGTCATGACATTGGCAGGAATACAAAAATACTGTAGCCCTACCCGGTACAACAACTCAGGGTTGCCCATCGTAAAACCGCCAACGATCAGGTAAGCAAATTTCGTGACGACAAACACCGCAAAATTGAATACCACCAACTTCGTGATCATATTGCCAGTTCGCAACGAATACTGCAAATCGTCCCAAATTGAATTAAATAGAGCCATGCATTACACGATTGTTTTTTCAAAAGTATGTTAAAACCGCACCTTGAAACCCGACCAAAACCAAATCAACAGCAATCCGAAAACAGCACCGCCCAAGTGCGCAAAGTGGGCAACACCAGACTGATAGCCTCCAACGCCGTACACCAACTCCAATGCAGCCATAATGGGTACAAAAAATTTGGCACGCATGGCAATGGGTGGAAAAAGCATCCGTATTTCTTGGTTGGGGAAAATAACCGCAAAGGCCACCAATATTCCGAATACAGCACCCGATGCCCCCAAAGAACATCCATTCCAAAGGGTCGGATCATAACCAACGCGACTCAGATCCCACCATTGTACCGCATTTTGCAAAACGTAGGCCCCCACACCACAGAAAAAATAAAAAAACAAAAAACGCTTGGGGCCCCACACCAACTCAACCATGGAACCAAACCAATAAATAGCCAACATGTTGAATGCCAAATGCGCGACATCTCCGTGCATAAACATGTGCGTCACAATCTGAAAAGGCTCAAAATGCGCCGATCCTGGCAAAAACGCAGCCAACTGCATCCGCCCCAACGTCAGATAATCACCCTGCTCCGAATCAAATACCTCACTGCCAAGCACCGCATACGTACCTATAAATACCAATATGTTGATAACAATCAAATGGCGGACAACGCCGTGAAAAGGAGCATTAAAGGATAGAAAGGACATGTTGCTGCGGAAAGGTTAAATGCTATAACTGATTAAAATAATTCGTGTAGAATAACAAGACCACCGTTTCTCATTCAAACAACTTCCACACCGTTTCAAGGTCGTATTGAACAAAACATTTGCGACCAGCCGGGCTGGAAAACGGAAGTGTGCAGGCAAACAACTGGTCAATCAGTTCTGTCATTTCACCCACCGACAAAATATGCCCTCGGCGCAAGGAAGCATTTCTGGCCATCGAACGCGCCAGGTTGTCGCGTGTACTAAGGTCCATGGTCAGGTTGCTTTTATACTGTTCCAGCACCTTTTCCAGCAATATTTCCTCCTGCACATTGGCGCCCAAATCTGCGGGTGTGCCGTGTACAACAAACGTGTTTCCGCCAAATTCTGCTATTTCAAAACCCAGTAAATTAACATCGTGTAAAATTTCACGCAACAGTGCAGCATCGGCGGGCGACAGTTCGATATTTTTTGGGAACAGTGATTTTTGCGTTGCGATGGGTTGATTGCCCAGCGCCTCCTGAAATCTTTCGTACAAAATTCGCTCACTCGCAGCCTGTTGATCAATCAGGAAAAAGCCCGATTTTATGTGGCTAACAATGTACTGGCCATGTATCTGATACGGTTCTTTTTGGGTTTTGCTGAAACGTTCGTGTTCATCGTCCATTTCCAACACTTCCACGGTGCGCTTCGTACCAACCGCTGGCATTTCGTTGGGTGCTGGCACTTCCTGTTCGCCCTCAATTCGGGTAACGGCCAATCCCATGCCCTCATACAATTTCTGCCAATTGCGCAGGTTGTCATCCTGCCGTTTGTCGTCGCTCAAATCACGTGCTGGGCGGTAATCATTTTTCTGTCCCTGATCGGCGGTGTCTTGTCGGTATCGCTGTTGATGAATTGGTGTTGACGAAAACGCCTGTTCTTGCTCGAAATCGAGGGTAGGCGTTATATTGTGACTGCCCAAGGCATGGCGAACGGCTACTTTGAGGTAATTGTACACCATTTTGTCGTCGTCAAACTTAATTTCCTGCTTTGTTGGGTGCACATTGATATCGATGCTTGCCGGGTCAATGTCGAGGAAAAGAACGTACAAGGGATGGTTATCAGCTGGGAGCATATCCTCGTAAGCCGACACAACAGCTTGGTGGAGGTAACTGCTTTTAATGAAGCGTTTATTGACAAAAAACAATTGTTCTCCACGGGTTTTTTTGTAATAATCTGGTTTCCCAACAAACCCGGTGATGTTGAGCACCTCCATTTCTTCTTGTGCGGGCACCAGTTTCTTGTTGACGGCTTCTCCAAAAATTTTGACCACCCTTTGGCGTAAATTACCGGCGGGCAGGTGAAATATTTCTACATCATTTTGGTGAAAAGAAAAGAACACATCGACATTGGCCATGGCGACCCGTTGAAATTCATCGATGATGTGGCGCATTTCCACGGGATCGGCCTTCAGAAAATTGCGGCGGGCGGGCACATTGTAGAAGAGGTTTTTTACAGCGAGACTCGTACCCTGTGGGGTCTGGCAAGCTTCTTGTATTTTGACGGAAGAATCCTCGACAACCAAGCGCACGCCAAGTTCGTCGATGGCACGCCGGGTGCGCATCTCTACTTGGGCGACTGCGGCGATGGAAGCCAGTGCTTCCCCGCGAAAACCCATGGTTTTGATGGAAAACAAGTCCTTTGCATCGCGAATTTTGGACGTTGCGTGCCGTTCAAAACTCATACGGGCATCCGTTTCTGACATACCACAACCGTTGTCAATCACCTGTATAAGTACTTTGCCGGCATCGCGAATGATGAGCCTGACCTGCGTAGCGCCGGCATCCACTGCATTTTCCAGCAGCTCTTTCACCACCGATGAAGGTCGCTGAACGACCTCCCCCGCGGCAATCTGATTGGCCACATTTTCGGGCAACAATTGAATGACATCTGCCATAGGTTCCTCTGCAATGTTCTTACTAACGTGCAAAGATACGGCCTACTGGGTCCGCATGCGTCCGTTTATGCCCGTATTATTGCTTTTTTTGAAAATACACGTCTATTTTTTTGCCGGAAGTTTATATACATTCTGAAAAGTGGAAAAAAAGAGGCTTCAAAATGGAATCTCGGCTATGCTTTTTTACTTTTGCACCAGTTATTGCAACACACAATTTAGCACAGAAAATGGAAAACATTCAAAATTCGCGCGGCAAAGGATATTGTCTTCTATATATCTTCATGGCGTTATTCTTTCTTATTTCCTTGATCCTCATGTTTTACAGCCGAAGTGGCGTTGTGGATTTCCCGAAATAGGCTTTACTTATTTGAACATCAATTTTGTTAAGTAACTGGTTAATTGGTCGCGTCTGAGAAAAAACTGGCTATTTTTTGCCGGACGAAGCGGACTTTTGTAGACCCTAGCATCGCTAATGGCAAAAAAACCTGCCAAGTAAAGCAAAAAAATGGTCGTTTATTGGACCAGACAGCGTTCCACTTAACCAGTGACTTTGTTAAACCGCAACAGTGCCCGTGCCCTCTTGCGGTTTTTTCTTCTGAATACATGTCGAGGCAGCTCACACATATTTTATTTGACAACGATGGCACCATTGTTGACTCTGAAGTGATTGCCCAGCGGGTAATGCTTAAGATGCTTGCTGAGCATGGTTTTCACCTCCGTGAGCAGGAGTACAGCACCCGTTTCCCGGGATTGCTCGACCGAGACATTCTGCACATTTTGCAACGCGACCACGCCTTCACAGTACCGGAAGGTTTTACCCAACAACTCCATGAGGCCCATCACCTGGGTTTTGACAACGCTTTACGGGCTATTCCGGGTATGACTTCGCTCTTTCGACGGCTGAAAATCCCCAAAAGCATGGTGTCGAATGGCAGTATAAAACACGTGGAGCGCTGCCTGAGAAAAGTACGGCTGCTCTCGGCGGTGGATGGGCACATCTTTTCTGCCGAACAGGTTGGAAAACCCAAGCCCCACCCGGACGTGTATCTTTTTGCTTTGGAAAAAATAGGGCTGGAACCCCACCATACCTTGGCGGTGGAGGATAGCCCCACGGGGGTGTTAGCGGCTAAAAGTGCCGGACTTCAGGTCATTGGATTCTTGGGCGCCGCGCACGTCATGGAAGGCCATGCCAACATTTTGAAGGATGCCGGCGCCGATTTTATGGCAAAAGATGCCGGTGCGCTTGCGGTCCTATTATCGAAAATGGGGGCTTTGTAAAGCGTAAACAGACCCTTTACAAGGCATCTTTCAACACATTCCAAACCGTTTCGGCGACAATTTTATGCCCCTCCACATTGGGATGGATACCATCTTCCAAGTTGAGGTCGGGGATGCCGCCTACCCCATCCAGTAGAAATGGAATCAGGAGCGCGCCGTTTTTCTTTGCCAACAGGGGATACATCGTGCGAAAAGCGTTGGCATACGCCTTTCCAAGGTTGGGTGGCGCAAGCATACCGGCAACCACAATTTTACAATTGGGTCTTGCTGCTTTTACTTTATCTAGGATGGTCTGGAGATTTTTTTTCGACTCGGCGATGGGCAAACCGCGCAGCGCATCGTTGCCACCAAGTTCCAGCACAAAAACATCCATCGGCTGCCGGAGTACCCAGTCGATGCGATTGGCGCCATCGGCAGTCGTTTCACCACTGAGTCCTGCATTGATGCAAGTGTAGGCAAGGTTCAAAGCGTCAATTTTTTTCTGAATCAACGCCGGGAACCCCTGCTCCGGCGAAAGTTGATAGGCGGCTGTGAGGCTATTTCCAAAAAAAACAATTGCTTTTTTGGAAACAGGAAGCGGCGTTTGTTCCGCTTTTCCTACTGTTTTCGTTGCAGGTGTTTTGGCTGAATCGCCGCCACAGGCTCCCAAGAAGGCCGCCAAAACGGCCGCGAAAAGTACTCGTTTCATTGTCTTGTACGTATGTTGAACAACCAACTACAACACCAATTTGTTAAAAGGGTTTCAAGGCGCCTACATAAGATATTACACAGATCCTGTTGTTCCAACAGCATGAAACACCCTACCTTTACAACATGCGCCGCACCCTTCCAACTGTAGAACAATTCGTTCAAGGCATCCGTTCTGCCAACCGGGTAATACTGGGCCAAGCCATCACCTTGGTGGAAAGCGCCCGTGCCGATCACCAGGCACTGGCCCGGGAAATAATTTCTGAACTGTTGGCACACCCCTCTGCCAATACACTTCGTATTGGCATTACAGGCTCGCCTGGCGTCGGCAAAAGCACCCTGATCGAAGCCATTGGCAACCACCTCACCAACAGGGGACAGCGTGTGGCCGTTCTTGCCATTGACCCTACCAGCGCCATCAGCGGGGGTAGCATCCTTGGCGATAAAACGCGCATGGCAGCGCTATCTGCCAATCAACTGGCCTTCATCAGGCCCTCCCCTTCCGGCGACTCCCTGGGTGGCGTGGCCAGAAAAACCCGGGAAACCATCTTGCTCGTGGAAGCGGCCGGCTTTGACACAGTGATCGTAGAAACCGTGGGCGTGGGACAGTCTGAATACGCCGTTCACAGCATGACCGACCTTTTTATGCTGCTGTTATTGCCCGGTGCGGGCGATGAATTACAAGGCATCAAACGCGGTATTGTCGAAATGGCCGACTTGCTGGTGGTCAACAAAGCCGATGGAGACCGCATCGAACTTGCCAACCAAGCGCGTGCACACTACCGGAACGCCACCCACCTGTTGCCTCCAAAACCCAGTGGCTGGGCACCCGCCGTTGTGGTATGCAGCGCCTTGGAAGGGCTTGGCATCCCGGCGCTGTGGCAAATGGTGGAAACCTACCATCACCACGTACTTGACCATGGCTTTTTTGAGGAAAATCGGCGACAGCAAGCGGGGTATTGGCTGCGCGAAGCCCTCGACAGCAGCTTAAAAGCATTGTTTTACAGCCACCCATCCGTCCATCATACACTGCAACACTTGGAAATAGACGTACTCGAAGGACGAATTTCACCGTTCACCGCTGCCGACCAGATTATGGCTGCATTTACTTATTCCAATGGCGCGTCCAACTCACCAGACCACAAACACCAAACAGAAACCCCATGAGCGACCAATACCCACACCTCTTCGCCCCGCTTGACCTAGGCTTTACTACCTTAAAAAACCGAGCGCTCATGGGCTCCATGCACACCGGACTCGAGGAGCACAAAGACGACCTCCGAGCACTGGCCGCTTATTTCGCAACCCGCGCAAAAGGCGGCGTAGGCCTGATCGTAACTGGCGGCATTGCACCCAACAGACAGGGATGGCTCGCGCCGTTTGGGGCAAAACTTACCACCCATGGTGAAGCTGACAAACACCGCAACGTCACCAACGCTGTTCACGATGCCGACGGGAAAATATGCCTCCAAATCCTGCACGCAGGGCGCTATGGAATGCACCCCATGCTGGTGGCGCCATCGCCCATCCGTTCGCATATTTCGCCCTTCAGGCCTTGGGAAATGAGCCCCAGACTCATCCGTGCCACCATTGGCGACTTCGCCAGCACTGCTGCCCTCGCCCGGGAGGCGGGGTATGATGGTGTGGAAATTATGGGCAGTGAAGGCTACCTGATCAACCAGTTTATCGCACCCCGCACCAACAAACGCCGCGATGATTGGGGCGGAAGTTTCGAGAACCGCATCCGTTTCCCGTTGGAGATCATGCAAAAAGTGCGCGAAAAAACAGGCAAAGATTTTATCGTAATTTTTCGCATCAGCATGCTTGATTTGGTGGAAGAAGGCTCTACCTGGGAAGAAGTGGAACAACTGGCACTTGCCTTGGAAGCCGCTGGAGCCACCATGATCAATACCGGTATTGGCTGGCACGAGGCGCGCGTTCCCACCATTGCTACCCTCGTGCCGCGTGGCGCCTATACTTGGGTCACACAGCGACTCATGGGCAAAATCAACATCCCGCTCATTACCACCAACCGCATCAATACGCCTGACAAAGCGGAACAGATTCTCCGAAATGGCCATGCAGACATGGTTTCCATGGCGCGGCCTTTTCTTGCCGACCCCGATTTTATGCGAAAAGCCCAACGGGGCCATGCCGATGAAATCAACACCTGTATTGCCTGCAATCAAGCATGTCTGGACCATGTTTTTAGCGGAAAAGACGCCAGTTGCCTCGTCAATCCTAGGGCCTGCAAAGAAACAACTGCTCGGACCTCCTCGGTGGGCGCCAAAGAAACCATTGCCGTTGTTGGCGCCGGGCCAGCCGGTCTCTCCGCTGCAACTACCTTGGCCGAAGCCGGACACACCGTACATTTATTTGAGGCCTCCGGCATCATTGGTGGCCAATTCAATATGGCCAAACGCATCCCGGGCAAAGAAGAATTCCACGAGACCCTGCGCTATTACAACAAAATGATCGAGAAAACCGGGGTGGTGCTGCACCTCAACACACGGGTGGAAGCAGATTTTCTGATTGGCAGCAAGTTCTCCTCCGTGGTGCTGGCGACAGGGGTAGTCCCTCGAAAACCACACATTGCAGGCATCGAACACCCAAAAGTGCTGACCTACCTGGACGTATTGCAGCACAATAAACCTGTTGGAAAATCAGTGGCCATCATCGGCGCCGGTGGCATTGGCTTTGACGTTGCAACCTTTCTGACCGCCCCACCCATCGGCGAATCGTATCTGGAAGAATGGGGCGTAGATACCAACTATCAGCACCGCGGAGGCCTCACCCAGCCACACAGAATGGCGACACCCAGAAAAGTATGGTTGCTGCAACGTTCAAAAGGAAAAATCGGCGAACGCCTGGGAAAAACCACCGGCTGGGCTCACCGCTTGACACTGAAAAACCGTGGTGTCGAAATGTGGTCAGACGTGTATTATGACAACATTGACGATGCAGGATTGCACATCACCGTAAAAGGGCAGCCTCAACTGCTGGCGGTGGACAACATCGTGGTATGCGCCGGACAAAATTCACTGTGCAATCTCCAAGACCCGCTCCTCCAGGCAGGCATCAAAGTACAGCTTATTGGCGGTGCAAAAGAGGCTGGAGAGTTGGATGCGAAACGGGCAATCGAAGAGGGATACTTATTGGTATAAGACAACATGGCTCGCTGTCCGGCCAAATGCCATTTGCTCAGCAGTATTTATTCAACAAATTCTCCATCAATTCCTGTTTGCCGCTGCGCTGTTGGGGCTCCCCATCCCGCAGCGCCAAGGCAGACAAATCTTGGAGCGTCAACTGTCCTGATGCGTACGCCCGGCCTTCTTCGGCATCAAAAGACGCATATCTATCTTGGCGCAGTGCGCGATATTGGGAGTTTTCCAGGATTTCATGGGCTGCAAGGAGGGCCCGCGCGAACGCGTCCATGCCGCCGATGTGCGCGTAAAAAATATCCTCAAGATCAGTAGAATTGCGGCGCGTCTTGGCATCAAAATTAACCCCGCCACCAGAAAGTCCACCGGCTTGCAACAGCACAAGCATCGCTTCAGTGAGTTCGTACACATTGTTGGGAAACTGATCCGTATCCCAGCCATTTTGATCATCACCGCGGTTGGCATCCATCGATCCGAGCATGCCGGCATTGGCAGCAACCTGTAATTCGTGCTGGAACGTGTGCAATGCTAGGGTTGCGTGGTTGACTTCAATATTGAGCTTGAAATCTTTGTCTAGGCCATATTCCCGAAGAAAGGCAATCGAAGTAGCCGCATCGAAATCATACTGGTGCTTCATCGGTTCCATCGGCTTGGGTTCGATAAAGAAAGTACCCTTGAATCCCGATTTTCGGGCGTAGTCTTTGGAGAGGTGTAGGAATTGCGCCAAGTGATCAAGTTCGCGTTTCATGTCGGTGTTCAGCAGGCTCATATAACCTTCTCTACCGCCCCAGAACACATAGTTTTCGCCGCCGAGTTTAATGGTTGCGTCGAGTGCATTTTTCACCTGCGCACCGGCCCAAGCCACCACCTTAAAATCGGGATTCGTAGCTGCGCCGTTCATATAGCGCGGGTGGGAGAACAAATTAGCCGTTCCCCAAAGAAGTTTTATCCCGGAGGATCGTTGCTTTTCGAGGGCATAGTCGGTTATTTTATCCAAACGGCGCGCACTTTCAAGCAGCGTGGGGCCTTCCTGAACGAGATCGAAGTCATGAAAACAGTAATATGGGGCGCCGATTTTAGAAATAAACTCAAAAGCAGCGTCCATCTTATCGTGTGCCTGTTCCAGCGGATCATTTTTATCCATCCAAGGGAACACTTTTGTACCCGGCCCAAAAGGATCGCCACCCGTACCACACAGCGTATGCCAATAAGCTACAGCAAAGCGAAAGTGCTCCCCCATCGTCTTACCCCCGACCAACTGATCCGCATCGTACCAGCGAAAAGCAAGTGGATTGTCTGATTTGGGGCCTTCAAAATGGATCTTTCCGATGCCTTTAAAATACTCTCGGGAGCCTATACAAATATTCATGGTAACTGATCAGCGTTATAAAGCGTGACACATTTTTTCGAATGCCGCCAAGCAACACATGGAAGGAATAGTAGCGTGTGAAAAGCCTACACAGACACCGTTATCAACCAATGGAAACCGACGAGGGCGCAAACATATAAAACAGCCCTTGATATTGGGCGAATAGGATAAAATTTATCCTGAAATTTGGCTATACATGCATACAAGTGGTTGGTTGTTATACTGTCTGGCAAAAAACGGCTACTTTTTTAGCGCACAAGCGACCAACCAAAATTTGCGCCAATACGCCATTTTTTCCACCGTCTTTTGCGCCCCCACCCTTCGCGCCTTTGCGCCTTTGCGTGAAACCTCCTGCCCCCATCGCGCCTTCGCAACTTAGCGCCTTTGCGCCTTTGCGTGAAACCTCCTGCCCCCATCGCGCCTTAGCACCTTAGCACCTTTGCGCCTTTGCGCCTTTGCGTGAAACATCCCCATGGCGTCTTCACGACTACGACTTAAAGCCCAGCAACGCCCCTTTCACATCCTCCTGAAACACCGCCCCATCCTCGTCACAAAATTCCACTTCAATCGGCAACACCAATACCGGAAGGTTATTTTTCCAAAAAAAGTCTTTGTGCAACTCCAGGCGAGTAGCATCCTTCTCCGTTGTCACGATCATTTTTTCTTGTCCGGGCATTCGTTGAAAGCGGCGAAGCATATCTGCCAACTCTCCCTCTTCAAAATAATGGTGGTCTTCATACTCCATCGTTTGCACCGATTTCGTTTCCTCCCCGAGGTATTTCAACAAATAGTCCGTGTTTGCGATTGCGCTCACCAGCAGCACATCTGTATTCAAGTTCAGCGGGCGCTGCAAATCGGGGCGGAGCAAATCAAACGGCATTCCATAGCGATAACGGGAGAAATACACCCGTTGGCGCGGGTAGGGATCAATTTCTGCCATCATTTTTTGGCGCTGCTGTGGCGTGAGATCAAGCGGGCATTTCGTCACAACAACAATATCAGCTCGGCGGTAACCGAGGCGCCACTCCCGAAGCCGACCGGAGGGCAACAGCCAATCCCGGGTAAACGGCCGGTTAAACTCTGTTAGTACAATATTCAGACTTGGCGTAACGGCCAGGTGTTGAAATGCATCGTCGAGCAGCACACACTGCGTCGTCGGGTTGCGCCTGACCAACTCCGGTACACCAAGTGCGCGGCTCTCGCCAACACAAATGGTGGTATCCGGAAATTTTCTTTTGAATTGCAGGGGCTCATCGCCCACCTCTTTTGCCGTATCCAGGGAAGAAACCAAGCGAAAACCTTCCGTTTTTCGGCCGTACCCACGGCTCAACACACCTACTTCAAGGTATTGTGACAGCCAGCGCAACAAGTATTCAATGTGCGGCGATTTCCCCGTTCCCCCCACCGTGAGATTACCCACAGAAACGACCGGCAAGTCAAACTTGACACTCCTAAGCACCCCAACGTGGTACAGAAAATTGCGGACACCCACGCCCAATCCATACAACAAAGCAAGGGGCAACAATAAAACCCTAATAACGATATCATCAGGCATGGCGTAAAAGTTGAAGGACCCATGAACAATAGTAACTTCGCGTCAGAGACAAAAATGGGCTTTTTTGGCCCAGAAAGCGTGCCACCCAACCAGTTACAAAAACAACAAAAAAAGTCCCGAAGGGGTTACCTCCGGGACCAGTTTGTGGTACCTCCCAGGATCGAACTGGGGACACATGGATTTTCAGTCCATTGCTCTACCATCTGAGCTAAGGCACCTTGTTGCCTTTTTAAGCGGGGCAAAGATACATCTGATTTTACCAGAAAGGGAAAGGCTTTTCATTCTTTTTTTAAAAAAACTATCCAAACAGATGAAATGCTTCGATTTTGACATCAAAAACGGAGTTTTCCTTCATTTTTTGGCCATGCTCAAGGCAAAAATAAGCTGCAATGGGTTACACTACACGCCACCCTCCTTCCCCTCATCGCAACAAAGTAACATCCCCTTTCCGACTCAAAACACCGCCGCAGATGTTCACATCAACCGTGTAGATATAAACATCACTGGGCGCATCCTGATCGTTTAACCGGCCATCCCAAGCTGAACTGCCCTTGTAAACTTTTTGTCCCCAGCGGTTATAAACGCTCAGTTCAAAAGATTCAATCGCATCGCCAATGGGCTTAAACTGATCGTTGGCAGCATCACCGTTGGGCGTAAAGGCGTTGGGGAAATCAGGAGTACAGTCGGGAGGGGTCACCGTGACGGTTACACTTGCGCTTGCCGAACAGCCTATTGCGTTGGTCACGACCATGGTATAAAGAGTAGTTTCCGTGGGTGTAGCGACCGGATTCAGGCAGTTGGTACAGCTCAGGCCATCTGTTGGTGTCCATGTGACCGTGCCGGTTCCGGTGCCGACCAGTTGAACAGAGGATCCGGCAAGAATGGTACTGTCCATCGGAACAACACTCAATGAAGGAATGGGCAATACGGTTACTTCAAACGAATCCTGTGCAGAGCATCCATCCAGGCTAGCGGTCAAAACCAGTACAGTACTGCTATCGCCAACAAAGAATGGCGTTGCGATAGCCGGGTTGGACACCGCAGCTGCCGGCGACCATGACAACGTGCCATTACCACTTGCTTCCAGAAGTTCGGTGTTGCCTGCACAAAGGCTCTGATCGCTCCCGGCCTCTAAGTTGAGCACTACTTGTTTGATTACCACTGAATCCACTCCAATGCCACAGCCTGGCGCTGTTACTGTGACGGTATAGGTGCCGGCTGAAAGGGCTGTTAAAGTCTGAAAAGTGGAACCATTAGACCAATTGTAACTTGCATTGTTGACCCCCGCATTCAATACAACGCTTTGGTTTTCACAGAGTGTCTGAACCGTCCCCAGATCGACTGGAAGGGGAGGGTCGATATCGCGGCGAAAAATGGCATTGTCGAAATTGGGTAATCCGAAAAAGGAGTTTCCGCCCGGCATCGTGTAGTCAAACTTTTTTAACTCAATAAACGGGGCCGTATTCGGGCATACAATGGTGGACAGAAACACCGTATTATCTATGAAAGAGGCTTGAATAAAATAGATTTTCCCATCCGGCGCCAATTGCATTTGAGCATTGATA
>CAIZLM010000011.1 GCA_903933805.1 uncultured Bacteroidota bacterium
ATTTTCTACGTTGCCACATCCGTGGGGGTCTCCAGCTTGTAATACCCCCGTGTTCAACATCAATTACAACCACACTTCATTCACAACCACTTTGTGTTGACTATAAACAATGCCAAAAAATATTTTTTTCGGGGCCAGCCCCAAGCCCCAAAGAACCAAACGCCTAGCCCCCCGCGGCTACCGGCTAACGACGAACAGCCCGGAAGCCGCCGATGTAGAACCTTTCGGAGCCCGACTCGTTAGCATAGATGCGGTCTGAGACCTGCATGGTGCTGGCACCGGCGTCCCAAGCGCCACCGCGGAAGCCGGCGCCGACGGAATCCGTCCCGGGCCAAGTGGCGGCATCGGCATTGCCGTTGCTGGCCAGTACACCATCCCCATGCGTACCCGTGAAAGCACGACCCGTCTCATTGTCAATCGTAACCGAACGCTCATACAGGTTACCACTGAGTTCCATGATGCCCCAGTAGGATGCCCCGGCACTCACACGACCACTGTTCGACCCATGCGCAGCAAATATCCCAACCCGAACAGGAGCACCGATGGTGGAAAGTGATTGGTTGTAAATCGCGTTGCCCGCCGTGGTGCTGTAGTTCGTCGCAATACCTTCGTTCGAAGCCCCGGCATCGCTCAGCGTGTATGCACTGCCTGCAACATCCGCCGTGCCCCAAGCGTATTCACCAACCACCGCAGCCTGTGGGCCCCGGCAGGCCTTTTCAAACTCCAGCTCCGTCATCGGACGAAGGCCAGACCAATCCGTGTACGCAGCACCGTCTGGCCAATTCAGGTAGTTGCAGGCCACATTCGGATTGGTGGTCGCATAGCTGCCCACCTCACTCCCAGTGATCGCGTAACGATAGGTCGATTCATTGGCTTTCCGCGCATCCGCCTGCGTTTGCGTCAGCGTGTTCAAAAAATCCACGTACTGCTGCTGGGTAACTTCGTATTTCATACAGTAAAAGGCGTTGTAGCCGTTCGGCCAAGAAGCGCTGTCGGGGGCCATTTGCCCCGTGGGATAGCCTCCTGCCTCGCCACCCAAAGAACCTGTTCCTGAGGGCGCGGTCGTCGCATCCGCCGTGCTGATGGTCGTGGAGGTGAAAGCAAGGTTGTCGGTGTTGCCGCCACCGACATTGAACGCGCCCTCCAGTACCCGCACCATCTCTATCGCGAATACCTTTACCTCTACGCTGATGTTATTGTTGGTAATGCCATCCGCGTTGTAGTTCCAACGCAACTTGATATCCGTGTTCGTGAACGTACCACTGCCAGCACTGCTCCGGTAAACAAAGGCGCCCATACCGGGGTTGATACTCGCATTAAACGCCGCATTGTCGTCCAACAAACCCACCGCGATTGCGGCAGCCGTGCCCGTGCCTGCTGTGTGGCCCGTGTTGTTCAAATGGGCGGGCAGCCAATCGCCGCCACTGACGCGGTACTTGACAAACACCCACGCAGCGTCCCAGTTGGAAGCGCCACTGCTCAAACGCCAGGAATTATCCCACGTTAGGTTGAAATTGACATTGACGAAACCTTCGTTTGAGTTTTCATCGGTGAGGGTGGGGGTACCAACGGTGATGTTGTTGGCAAACATTGGCAGGCAAAAAATCGCCAATAAAATCGTGCACATTAAGTTCTTACGCATGTGTTGTGTTTTTTATAACTGTAATTGTAACTGGTTAGGTGGTCGTGTCTGAGACAAAAAATGAACGTGTTTGGGCCAGGGCTCGGAGTCGTCTTTTTTGGAGAATCTGCAGGGCAAGTAGGCGCTGGAATTGATCCATTTCCTTGACACCATATTATTCACTTGCATTGCACAGAAATCCACTAACAGCAGTATCGCCTTTTAAGCACGCTATCCCACCCCATGCGCATCTTCCAAATCTGCACCAAACTTCTTAATCCCAAACCCTTGCCTTGCCGCACGACACCTATTTGCCAGACTGCTCACAATCGCATATTGATCTTTTATCTTGATGCCCATCTGGTTTAAATAGGTGATTTCCCAAAAAAAATTTGGGGCCAGCCACAAACCCTAAACACCAAACGCCTAACCCCCGCGGCTACCGGCTAACGACGAACAGCCCGGAAG
>CAIZLM010000012.1 GCA_903933805.1 uncultured Bacteroidota bacterium
CCCGAACTCGGGCGAAGGTCATCGAAGTCGAAAAGAAAACCCTCCAAGTCGAGGCCAGTTCAAAGCGTGAGCAGATCGCTCAACCTTCCCCATCAACATGGGTCGGCGATGCATCATCGCAAACGCATCGGCCTGTTGGGCAAAACGCTTACCGTTCCACCCAAGCCTATAATTTGCCTTACATGCGATGCGTCCGTCAAGCACGACCTTGGCCGTAAGCCATTCGCTGTCAGCATTTTTGCTGACAAACACAAACCATCGTTCGCCGTCTTCGACTACGCCGATTTGATCCCAATACTCGGCGCGAGGTTTCTTTCCCTTGTATCTTCTTCCAGCCATTTCTATTCTCCTAGTGTTTTAGAAATACCACCGCCCAAAACATAATGCAATATATTACGCGCACCACACCATCAGCAGGTGGTGCGAGTGGTGGTACAGTACGAGGATCGACTTTTTTGCTAACCCATTTCGATATGCACCGCACCACCAAATTTTGGGTGCACCACCCACACCATCCCACGGGTACTAGCGTAACACCGTGGGCTGGTCGTGATGGTGCAGTATGCACCGTGACCCTTCACTGCTCCACGGGACTGAGACGGGACGGTGTAAATCTTGGCGGTAATATCCTCAGTTTTGATGGTGAAACCTTGAATATATCTGCATTGGGGGGAACCAACGGCAGGGCGAGGGAAGCCCTTGCCTGTATGAGTGACAAAGGGGGTAAACTTCTTTTTTACACCAACAACTGCACTGTTTTTGACAAAAATCACCAAGTCATGGAAAACGGTGAAGGGCTGAACCCTGGCCAGATACAGACCTATTGGTGCAGCGTCAACCCTTTTGCCAACCCCAATGACAATTCGGTAATTATTCTGCCACAGCCCGATGATGAACAAGTGTATCAGATTTTGCATTGGGACTACGAAGCTTTTAACGTGGGACAGCCGGGAGGTTCACAGTTTGCGCCCCTGCACCTCTACCATACAGTAGTGGATATGTCACAGAACAACGGCCTTGGTAAAGTAGTCTCCAAAAACAACCTGATCATCTCGGACACGCTCAGTTCGTGCGCCTTACAGGCCGTGCGCCACGCCAACGGGCGTGACTGGTGGGTTCTAGCACCAGAGTTCAACGGAAACTGCTATTACAAAATCTTAATCGACCTTTCCGGCCCACATGTAGTGAACAAGCAGTGTATCGGTAGTAATTGGGGTAAATATAGTCGGAGTGGCGGAGTACATTTCACTACTGGTGGTTCGAAGTATATTCGCTGTCACACAGCGTACGGCCTGAACCTTTTTGATTTTGACCGCTGTACCGGGCAGATGTCGAATCCAGTTCACATACCGATTGGGCCGCAAGGAGAATTCCCAATTAACTGCATGACCTTGTCACCAAGCGGTCGTTTTTTGTATTATCATACATTAAAAGAGATATACCAGTATGATCTTGAAGCGCAGGACATTGCCGCCAGCAGGATATTAGTAGCTTCTTATGACGGTTTTGTTAGTGTAAACCAGACCGATTTTTACAAATCACAACTCGCACCAGATGGCAAGATTTACATCAACTCTTTTGGGCCCGTTTTTTACCTGCACGTCATAGAACACCCCGATTCGGCGGGCCTGGCATGTGAGGTCAGGCAGCACGCTATTGAACTGCCTAACTATCATTTTGCGGCCATGCCCAACTATCCCGATTATCGGCTTGGAGCGTTGGATGAATCGCCTTGTGACACCATTAACGTGAGTACTCATGAACCACACCAGCATGCAAGCTGGATTGATATTTACCCTAACCCAACCTCGGGGGACATCACCATCCAACATAAGGGAGGTGCAAAAATTGTAAGAACGGAAATGTTTTGCTTGGCTGGAAGCAACATATTTATTGATACGCAACAGGGAAATACCGTCAAAATCCAAAGGCGTATCAATAACTTCAAACCAGGTTTTTATTTGTTAAAGATAACCGATGATATGGGCAGGTCAGAGGTTAAAAAGATAATAATAGAATAAAAGGGCCTCGAACTAAGGCCGCACGAAAAAGCTTCCTAAACGTCGGCACGTTCGCACATGCAGCCGTTCGACGACCACGAACTTTGCAATATAGGCGAACGAAATCAGCACACACAGAAGGGTGGTTTTGACATTAC
>CAIZLM010000013.1 GCA_903933805.1 uncultured Bacteroidota bacterium
CCACAAATTCTGGTCGGGCAGTCTCCAAACCAATGCGCAACAACGCCTCAGCCGACCGCTTGGCACTGTTTTTACAGGAAAGCGCCACCATAGACTTCACCTTGGCCGTTAACTGAAAGCCCTGGAGACGACTCTGCAAAAGGGGCGCTAGCTTTTGTGGACCAAGATGCAATACCATTTGCTCCAAACAACACAGCAACTCCTTCGCTACCTGCCGGAATTTTGTACGCTCCCCTACGTTGGATTTCTGAATGGCTTCCGCTTCTATCCGGAAATTGTATTGCTGTATTGCCCGATAAAGGCGCACTACATCGCAATTGTTGCGTGAAAGAAGACCCAACAACGCTTCAGCGTTGGGGAGACATTGGTCGGTCAACGTGACCAACTCAGTAAGTTGTTTGATCATAGATTAAGATTAAAAGCGTGTTTTTCGAGTAGCAACGCAGCGGACGAACAACTAATAAATCCCGCTATTGGAAAGATTCAAAAAAACCATCCGCCGTCTGCGTTATTGAGCATAAAAATACAAATGTTATTACAAACATAAAAGAAAAATCGAAATAAAATATTAAAATAATAGGAAAAAGTTGGTCATATCAATCAAATTACTACTTTTTTCGAACATTAATGGGGTGATAATATTTTTTATAAAAAATTGATTTTCAAATGGTTGCAATCAAAACAAATGTCTGGAACATAACAAAAGTATTACGTTTTTTTTCACCAACTGTCGGAATAAGCCAGGGATTCAACCCCGAATCTTTGTGTCATAATCAAACGCACCTCATGCTTCACCTAACAAACCTCCAACATGATCCAGTACTTCACCAACGCAATCACAGCACACTTAAAAGCCTCTGTAGCAGCATTCATTGGACACTTGCCGTCTGAGAGCCACTGGTGTCCTGTCATTATTATTGATGTAACCAGTGCGCGGCAAAAAGGGCCTTACTTAAAAAAAAGGGCGAACGCTGGTCAATTGCATAAATAACTGTTTATTAATTAGTTATTTATCTTTTTTACGCAAATACTGCAATAAAACAAGGTAAAAAAGCAGTGTTTTTGTCGCAAAAGATTACCGATACACCCCCGCAACTTTGTTCCACCAATAAACCAACGAACATGATCCACATTGTTCATCAACCAGAAACCAAACCTTACCAGCCGCATCCAGTCAAGATAGCATGGGTAAGACTTCGTACCAATAATTCAGAAATATACCGGCTGGAAGGCGTGGATGTGCTACAGGTACTTCAAGAGAATGATCATGCCGCCGCCCTATCGTCGGTAATTCCGGAAATCCACCCGTATGCAACGCTTACCCTCTTGGAAAGCGGCGCGTTACTGGCATCTTTTCCGCTGTTGGGCAAACTTCCGGGCAGTATTCAGGCAGATAAATTTACCGTATGGTTCAACCTGGATATCCCGGCACAACTCCCGGCTTACGTCCTAGGCAGTGACATTGAAATCGCCGCCGGAAAATACCTGATGACCCAATCACTCAACGCTTGGGTGGTGTTCTTTAAACCCTCTAAAACCATCGATACAACACCATAATTTACAAAATAACACCAAAAAACCCTCTTTCCCCCGAAAGACCCTTTGAAAACCATGATGCTTCCCGTGTCGCTCGTCTTGTAAGAAAGATGAGCTGACCGGGGCGTTGGCAGCGCTTATTGTATATGCCTAATACCACTTTGATCACCATATAAAGCCTAAAATACCCCTCGGAGACACCCGGAAAATCCAGCAACAGAGTACGGACGCGGACGCCGAAAAGCGCTTAGAGTAGGCCAAAAAATCATTTATTTTAATGCACCACTGTACAATATTACTTTCTCTTTTTTGCTTGGGTTTTCAACAACTTAACGCCCAAGACAGTCAACCGACACCCATACCCGGGCAGTACATCGTCACATTGAAGGCTACCGCCGCGACACCGGTGTGTTTGCAGGAGACAGCAAACGACAATCGGGAACAAGTCGCTCAAATCAATCAACCCAAAAGGACCACCAACCTGTCTAAAATTAACCAGGTACAACAAGTCGCCAACATCGCTGAGACCAGTGTGATCGCGGTTTTTACAGATGTGCTGGTCGGATTTTCTGCCCGCCTAACCCCAGTCGAAGTGACGCGATTGTCTGAAAATCCTGATGTAGAAGGGGTTTACCAAGATTATTACATCCAACTCGACCCCCAAGCAATGGAAGGAAAACCCGGTGATTACGTCCCGGAAGGTCAAACCGTGCCTTGTGCCATCAAAAACGCGGGCGGTTTTAAACCATCAACCAGTGCAAGTTGGATCTGGATATTGGATACCGGAATAGATGTTGATCACCCCGATCTGGCGGTAGGCGACTTGTTCCCGTACGCTAAATCATTCATCCCCGGCGAAACGCATGACGATGGCAATGGTCACGGCACCCACGTGGCTGGTATCGCAGCTGCAAAAAACAACGGCTTTGGGATCGTAGGTGTCTCTGCAGGAGCATTGGTGATACCCGTAAAGGTGCTTTCCAACGCTGGTATGGCCTCCTTTACCTATGTTATTCAAGGACTCAACCACGTGTCTGTGTACGACAAATTCAACGACGTAGTCAACTTAAGCCTGGGTGCATATCCGGTAAACAATTGCCAAAACAGCAATCCGGCCCTAAAAAATGCCATTCTTAACCTAGGCGCCAATGGCACTTGGGTCTGTATTGCCGCCGGAAACAACAGCGCCCAGGCCTCCCTTTGCTCACCGGGTTGCATCAACGGCCCCAAAGTCTTTACCGTAGGGGGTACTACCTGCTCTGGCGGATGCTATGCCAATTCTAATTGGGGCAGTACGGTGGTCGACTGGGTGGCAACCGGTGCGAATGTCTA
This sequence comes from uncultured Bacteroidota bacterium, assembly GCA_903933805.1. Lineage (GTDB taxonomy): Bacteria > Bacteroidota > Bacteroidia > Chitinophagales > Saprospiraceae > M3007. Next base: position 2,869 of record CAIZLM010000013.1, read on the forward strand.
TTCCACCTATAAAAATGGTGGTTATGCTACACTGAGTGGCACTTCTCAAGCAACCCCCGTGGTAGCCGGTATCATTCATTCCTTGGGCGGCCCACCCGTAACCGGCGGAACAGTCACCTGCGGAAACCAATCGGTTCAACCCGCTGCGTACAAAAAAGCCAAAAGACAGTAACACCATTCTCGGGAGACCTCCGGAAAATCCACAACAGAGTACGGACGCAGAAGCCGAAAAGCGCTTAGAGTAGGCACAAAACCACTTCATTTTTTTTAACCCATGAAACAACTCTTGTTTTCTTTTCTCCTCACAGCGCTGTCGCTGCCAACTTTTGCCTCAAACAACCTTCCTGAACCGCCATCCGATGGGATTGGCCCTATCGTCAAATTCCAAGTTGAACTCGGTCGAAGAAAACTTGGCTGTATCAGATTTGGAATATGCAACATTACGGTTTTGATGACTATTGAACCCCGAACGGAAGCACTCACCGAAAACACAGCAACTGGTACCGTGCAAATCACTGACGGAAAACTGGTGATGTTGTTCGACCGCAACTCCATGACTGAATCTACCTACCAATACCACTTCGGAACAGGAAAATTCATCGTCGAAGAGGACTTTCAACTCTCTCCGGAAGTTGCCGCAGCCCTGGGCTTTCGTTCCTACAACGTCAAAACCGGAAACTACGCCATTCCAGCTTCCCGGTCTGGCAGCAGCACCATTCAAGTCTCCTTTTAATTCCATCACCGCCTGCAGCATACCTCCCGTTGGTGTGCTGCAGGCCAAACCCTCAGCATCATGAAAAATTATATCTGCATTGGCCTCTTTGTTGTTGTTTTATTGCTCTCCGGATGCGTCAGAGCGTTGTTTTTGTACAATGGCGTACACAATCCAACCTTTGAAACGCATAAAAGCCTCTCCCGTTTTTTGGTCAAACAAGATATTGACACCGTTGGTATGCTTTGCTTTAGAGACTCATCCTCCTTTTTTGAATTTACCAAACAAAAAATAGGGGCCCCAAACGTTCAGTTTTTTAACAACTGTGGAAAATTCGTCGATTACAGATCTTCTGACACAGATTGTAACGCAAAGGTCTCAGCTTTTTTAGAACGGTTGGATTCCATCAATACGATGCCTGCTGATACAAGCAAAAGTATTGAATCCAGTCTGGCGGGCACTGTCTGGTCTGCCGACCACACTGATTTCAAACTGGATCAAGCGCCATATGATGCCTATATGGTGGTGTACTGGGCCAAATATCTCGGTCGGGCAAACAAATCTCACATCGTAGAATGGCAAAAATTAGCAGCAGATGCCAAAAATAAAGGCATGAAAATAAAAATTTTGAGCGTGAGTACTGACTTTCAATTGTCTTGGGGAATGAACAAAAATGACCTGCCAAAACTAACATATTAAACTGATGATGATGCATAAATCAATCGTAGGCATAGGGCTGGTCATTGCCTTGTGCTCGTTACACCGCCCCGTCCCGTGCGCCGCCGCCGGAAATCCTTATGACACCGCATCAATCTGGCTCCAACCCATCATGCTCAACGCTGCAGCAGACTTTACAGCGCTCAACCAAGCTTACGAAGCAACTGCCACCCCGTTGCGCAGCCGCCTCAACCAAATATCGTGTACGCTCCGCAGCAGTACCAACATCACCGCCGACAATGGCTTCAAACTACTCCTGGAGCGCGTGCAATTGGAAGATGCGCTGAAAGCTCAAGAGGCCGACCATGAACTCAAGTTCGCTCGACTACGCTACCGAAAAGGCATCGAAATTGTAAAAATGCTCTATGAAAAAATATTGAGCATGGACCACCATTTCAGTAGCCTAAAGGCCCAACAGGAACTCCTGAAAATATCAAACCCCCACAATTATCCGGAATTTAAAGAAGCCAATAGTGCCACAGAAGAGCGGGTAAAGCGCAAGTTCAATTTTTCACTGCCAAAATTATTACAGGGAAATCCATTTATTGCTGCAACCTTTTCCCTTGTTGGCATGATGGTCAGTGGTGGCGACGATAAGGAAAAAAAAGGGAATCAAGAAAATTTGGCCTGTATCCTAGACTTTACGGTGCGTATGTACAACGACCTCAACGTGATTTATTATGAAACAGGCTACCTCTTTGATGCCAACTTGACACTGAAAAAAGACTGCGAAGCCTTGTTTTCTGATTGCTCCCGTCAGGTGGGATATACCATCACGCTGGAAGGCTGCCGCCAAAGCGACGACTGGGAAAGACTGTATTCTTTGCTCGACAACCTCGTTTCAAAAGCATTGGGCGAAAACAGTAATACTCCTGGTGTAGGAAGCCAACCAGACGCCAAACTGCTGAACAAAGCAGGTACAAACCTACAGTTCGCCATAGACAGGGTGGTGCAATTCATCAACAGATACAGTGATTTCGTCAACGAAGGCAACGAATACTACAAGAAATTCGCTAAAATAGCCGACAGTTATGAAAACGAAAAAACTTGTAGCGCCATTCTACCGGATCAATTTCGACAGTTAAAAGCTGATATTGACCAAACCCTCGAAAAATTTAACAGCGCCTACCGTATGCCGGAGGTTCAGGGCTCCAAACTTAAAGACATGCTTTACGGAACGGTTGAATAATACCCCGTCCGTTCAATTTTGTTCCACTACGCTTCTTTCATCCGTACGGGGCTATGTTTCACCCAGCATTCGCAGATGACTTCCGCGCGCCATTCCATCCAAAAAAACATGAAGACAATTCTCCTAGCCTTAATACTCCTGCCTTTTTTTGTGACCGCACAAAAAACCATCACCCTCGATCCTGAGCAGGATCCCATTGCCCGCCGAAGCCCCAATGGATCGCTCGAATTGGCAGTACCTCCGCGGGTATTAATTGCCTCGTTGGAAGCCACAATCCCCGACATGGTTGTAGGCATTGACACATTCGAACTGATCAAAATGGGTAAATCCAATTACCTCATTGCCCGCAGCAACAACAAGACCACGACCATGCGTACAGTAATGGCTTTCCTCCTCCAAGAAACGACGCCCAACCAATTCCTCGCCGATGGTCTCTTCTTGTCTTGTTCCGGCTCGGGGGAATGTCGGGAGTGCTCTTTCCCAGCCACCTGTAGTTGCCTGAAAGGGGCCGGTGGCTGTATCCTGAGCGCAACGATGGCCATCAAACTCCATAAAGTAAGCGTATCCGTACCAAATTAACATTATTTGCCCATGATGTGGAAAATAATAGCAACAACTTTACTGGTTTGTGCGTACACAGCAAGGTTTTTTGCCCAAAACACCTTTGATCCCTCCACAGACACCATTGCCGTCACTTTGCAACGGGGGACTTGGAAGCTTGTGTTACCCCAAAAATTGCTCATTGCTTCCGCTGAAACGGCCATCCCTGATTTGTCTGCTGTGCGGGAGGTACGGGTACAGGAGGTCCACGGGACGCCCTATCTGTTTTTCAGGGGCGCTCACCGGGAGCAACCGGACAGGGGTTACACCCTGATGGTGCTTTTAGAGGAAAAGCCGAGCGGGGTGTGGAAGGCTGGTGGGGTGTACCAGGTTTGTCGGGGAGTGGCCTGTTCCGCGTGTGGTTTTGACGCGTATTGGGGATGCTCTTGCGAGCGATACGGCGGCACACCGGAAGATGGGGAGGGGGCTGACTCGTACTGCAACCATGCGGCAACCATGGGCATGGGTTTAGCGCCCATCCGATATGATTGACAACGATAGAATATGTACCATACTGCAGTAAACCAGGCGCATTCAGACACAGCATCACCAGCACCACTTGTTGTCGCCGTAGAATTTGGGCAACCATTGGCCAATGGCGACTGTGGGCATGTGGGTATTTGTCGAACGGAGGATATTGCCTACCCCGGTGCAGGTTCAGGTCCGTGCCCGTCGCCCAAGCGTTGTCGTCACGCCACGGCATTGGTCAGTGTTGGTTTGCGGGGGCATGTGGAGTTTTTGTTTTTGCACGACAGCATGCTTCCATGCACTGTCCGTGCTTTTTTCGATGCTGAGGACTTTGAAATACCGGGCGATTACACATTGCCGGAGCATTGGCAGTCGCTGATGCCCCGGCTCACGTCGTTACAGCTGGCTGCTGGTCGATACCCCATTGAAAAAAGCGAGTCTGGTTTTCTCGTTCGGTTTTAAAACTGAAAAGTTCAGTTTTTCTTGGTCTTCCCAACCAAGGCCAAAGGCTATAAAACCAAGCCAAAACGCCCCACTTGGGCTTAATTTGATCGGCTTGGCTTGGGGAACAAAGCCTAGGCAGCATCCCAATGGGTTTGAAGCCCAAGCGAGGCGGAAAATTCCCAGACATGCTCTAATGCAAAACCATAAACGAATGAACAGACCCGTCTTCCTCAACAATGAAATAGATTAAAAAAGAATTTTTACCTCAAAAGATGTGTGTAGTTTGTAAGTAACTGGTTAGGTGGCACGCTGTCTGGCCCAAAAAGGCCCATTTTCCACCATACTTCGCGGATTTTTTTGACCG
>CAIZLM010000014.1 GCA_903933805.1 uncultured Bacteroidota bacterium
AATTCTCGCGTAAACCATGGACCATGTTGTGACATTTCTATGCCAAACCAGACCAAAGCAGCCAACACGGCAAATGCTGCCAGCAACGCAAAATGTTTGAGAAAACCACGACCATTAAAGCGATACTTGGCCCAATATAGGCCGATGACCAAGGTTACAACCAAAAATGCCGTAGGCCCTTTGGTTAATATGGCTAAGCCTAGAATGCTTCCACCCAATATCAGGTGGCGGTATCGCAGCCAAAAAGACATTCCAGCATGGTGGCTAAAAAACCGCCATCGAAATTCAATGAACCCGTACAATCCAATGAAAGTGAAAAAGTTGAACCACGGATCAATAATGCCACTCCTAAAATACAAGTGTGGCAAGATACTTCCCAGCCAAGCCAACGCCCAAAGCCAACCCAACAGCCGGTCGTGTAACTTGGCGCCAATGTGGTAAACGGTGAGCATGGTGGCCCAACCACACAAAAAATTGGGCAGCCGCGAGGCATATTCATGAACCCCAAATGCTTTCATCCCAATGGCCTGCATCCAAAAAAACAAGGGGGGCTTCTCCCAAAAGGGCTCAAAATCAATCTGAGGCCGCATCCAGTCTCCGGTGATCAGCATTTCTCGCGCGCATTCGGCGAAGTTTATTTCATCCCAGTCAAATAGGTGAACGCCGCCCAAAAAAGGCAACAAAAACAAAAAAGCCAGTCCGGATAGCAGTAGGTAGTCACGACGCATAGCTCAAAGAAACGCAAAGTACTCCAGATGGTTGTAGTATCAGTTTTTTGATCCAGCAATTTCCACCGCTTTCCTTTCAATCAGTGGCACGTTTTTAACCACCATGTGCAGGGTATTTCGGATGCGTTCTTCAAATAAAACTACTTTGTTTTTCTTCAAACTGGCAATGGTTTCCTCGGTATAATGCCGCACCGTGATCAGTTCTAAACCCGACTCTACTTTTACCTTGAATTCATCGGAAATACCTTCAATAAATTTTTCAATTCGGTCGGGCACATTTGGTACACAAATCGTAAAACTAACGGCCGTATTCTGCATCATATTGACAAAAATGCGCAAATCAGCCGCTTTGCCAAACAACCTTGCCATGTGGTGTTCTGCCACAAAGGAATAATCAAGGGTACTGATGTGGAGCAGTGCCTGGTTTTTTTCGACCACAATGATGGGCGGATATAGGTCGTCGATGTCGCTGCTGATCTCTGTTCCGGGCGCCGTAGGATCTAAAAAAGACTTGACGAACATTGGAATGTTCTTGTTTTGAAGTGGTTTAATGGTCTTAGGATGAATGACTTGTGCGCCGTAGTAGGTCATTTCAATGGCTTCTCGGTATGATAGCCTGTCAAGCTTGGTTGTATTGTCAAAAATTCGCGGATCAGCATTTAAAACGCCCGGCACATCTTTCCAAACGGTCATGCTTTCAGCGTCCAGACAGTGGGAAAAAATTGCAGCAGAATAATCGGAACCTTCGCGGCCAAGGGTCGTGGTAAAATTTTCAGAGGTGCTTCCAATAAACCCTTGCGTCACAACCAATCGGCTCTTTTTTAGCAACGGTGGTACATTTTTAAGGGCATTGGCCTTTGTCTTGTCCCAAATAACCCATCCTTCACGAAAGGTATTGTCTGTTGTTACGACATCGCGTGCGTCGAGCCAAGAAGTGGCCAGTCCTACTTTGTTGAAATATGCGGTCACTATCTTGGAGGAAACCAGCTCACCCATGCACACAATCTGGTCATACATGAAATCATAATGCTCAGAAGGCAGTTCATCCAGTACCCATTCACCCTCAACCAACGTGTCGTTGACCTCGGTGAACACGCTTTCGGAAGGGTCAAACAACTCGCGCATGATGCTGTAATGCTGCTCTTTGAAAGCGTTGTACAAGTTGTAGGCTTCGCCTGTCTGTTTGACATGGGCATCAACCACGGCTTCCAGCGCATTGGTTGTTTTACCCATCGCAGAAACGACGACGACGAGCGACTCTTCGTTTAATTGTTTGAGAATGTTGGCAACATTCTGAATATTAGCGGCATCTCTGAGGCTTGCGCCCCCAAATTTAAAAACCTTCATCATTAAGTTGGCGTCGACTTTTTTTGATGTAAAGCGCAAAAGTAATCCTGTTTATTTGTAACTGGTTAGGTGCTGCGCCGTCTGGCCCAAAAAATGGCCACTTTTTTGTCTCAGACGCGACCACGCGAACCAGTTACTTTTCTTGTAACTGGTTAGGTGGCACGCTGTCTGGCCCAAAAAGGCCTATTTCCCGCCATACTTCGCAGATTTTTTTGACCGTAGCGCTGCTACGGCCTACAAAAATCCGCTTCGTCTGGCAAAAAATGGCCACTTTTTTGTCTCAGACGCGACCACGCTAACCAGATACTTATATATATTATTTTTCGCAAAA
>CAIZLM010000015.1 GCA_903933805.1 uncultured Bacteroidota bacterium
CGTTGTTTTCAATGCGTAACTGCATTTTTTGTTTTTCCAACAGCTCTTTTCTGCGGATTAATTCCTGGGTAGCCGATATATTCAGCGTGTGAATGCGGTCGTAATCAACCTGACGAAAATCCCCCACCTGCTTACCATACACAAAAACCCATTCTGGCTTTTCACCTGTCCAATCGGATACAGTAAATGTATTGGCCGATGGGACACTTGATACTGTCACTTCTTGTGGCGCATTGGGCAACATCAGCCGCACAACATCCCCTTCCTTTAGATCATGGTTCTTGGTGAGCGCAATGTTTAATTTGCCTGCTGTGAGCGATATTTCCTGCGCATTGTCGTATATATTGGGGATAAAATCGGATGTCTTTGTTACCGCTTCCGGAAATACTGCTTCCACGTCCTGGGCGATAAACCCTTTTTTATAGGCCCCACCCTTTTCAATGGTATCTATGTGGCGGTAATCGGTGACACAAAGGTTTTTGAGTATCTCCAAATCGGTGGCGCCATCCGACAATGCCAGGTCCGTTTTGATGCGTTTGTCTGAAAATGCATCAAACTCAGATGCCCTGACACGGTTGCTGCAATTGATAGCATACGGATTTACGGAATTACCATCACTGTTACAGCCGTTACCACCACCTGATGCCATATAGGAGTAAGCACCCATGTAATCCTTGGTGCCCGTCACACTCAAGGGCACAGGAATAGAAAGGCCCTCTGTGGTAAGTTGAAGTCTTGAAACGCCATTGTAATGAAAATCTGTGTTGTTGACATTGTTGACGACTGAACCAGATATGGTGAAATTCGACAACGAAACATTGCCCGAAGTCACACTCAAGCCGTTGGAAAAAGTACTGGTGCCTGTCACATTGACTCCATTGGTGTTGACCTCCAATTTGTCTGCACCGTTGTACTGCACAACCATGTTGCTAGCGCCTGTATTAAGTCTGAGCACATTATCAGCGCTACCAAGGCCCAGCGTGGCCGTAATCGAACCTTTTTTGAAATCAATTTGTGACCCTGTCGTGCCCTCAATCAACAGTTTGCCAACTCCGGAAGCATTTTTTAGGTGTATTTGGGAAGAGGCGGATGGTGTACTGGTACCAGCACCAATAGCCCCTGCACTTGGAAACACATTGCTTGTTCCCAACAGTGACAGGGCATAAGGAGCCGTAGTCAGTTGCTGCCGGGGCGAAATCTCAGGAGCTGTGCCAACAGTTACCCCCAAATAGTAATCCGTATTAAAAGGCAAATTAAGGGCTGTTACCGTGCCAAGAATCGTGGTATAAATACCGTTGGCAATTTCCAATTCAGGTTGTATTTCTGTCCACAAGGCTGTGCCACCGCTGGCACTGTTGTACAGTTTGAAGGTAAAAGCATAGTAACCATCATCTACCGCATTGCCATCCGATTTTTTGATGATACCCTGTATGCCGAGTTTAGCGGTTTGGGCACTCACGACTTGCAAGGAGAACATTGCCAAAAAAGTTACCGTTAGTCTCCATGAAAAAACAAAAGAGCGATTCATATACATATTTTTTTATCTGAAAGATAGCATGAACAATAGCAAATCTGGTTGTATTGGCCCGAAACAGACCGTACACCTGTCATCATGTTGAACACTCAATGGGCGATGGCAGCTTCCAAGGTGCGTACCCGTGCGTCAAGCGCATCCAACTTGCGTTTTATGGCACTGCTGTCATTTTTTAGTACTGCATTGTCTAATCCTTGGGCATCGAGGGACCGAGCAAGCTCTTGGGTCGCCGATACGTTGAGGGTGTGCATGCGATCGTAGTCCACTTGGTGAAAATCATCCACTTGTTTGCCATATACAAATACGACTTCCGGCTTACTACCATGCCAATCGGCCACGGTAAAAGTGTTGGCATCCGTCACTGTTATTACGGTCTTTTCTTCCTGGGCATCGGCTAAAAAAAGACGCACCAGATCTCCTTCCTTTAGGCCGTGCTGGTGGGGAAGCGCGAGGGTAAGTTTGTCGCCAACAAGGCTGATATCAATGGCATTTTCATAGATATCCGGTACAAAATCCCGCGTGATGGTGACAGCTTCCGGAAATACCGATTCTACCTCCTGGGCGATAAACCCTTTTTTAAGCGCACTGCCATACTGAACAGCATCTATGTAGCGATAATTGGTCACCCGAAGGCGTTTGAGCACTTCCATATCCTTGACGCCATCCGACAACACAAAATCTTTTTTGATGCGGCGATCTGAATAAACATTGTATTCTGAGGCCCGCATCCTTGAATCACAGGACACCGTATAGTTGTTTGTACCACTGGACCCACCTACGTTGGTACAGACTGTATTACCATCATTGGCAAAAAAGCCATAGCTCCCAGTATAGCTTTTAGAACCGGAAGCTTCCACATAGCCCGTCACAAAAGCGCCTTCTGTGGTGATCTCCAATCGGGTTGTACCATTGTTCCTGAATTCAGTATTGTTAGAATTGTTGATCGTAGAGCCATTAAACGTTACATTGTTTAACGCAGCACTACCGGATGAAACGGTCAAGTTCCCATTGAGTGTGCCGGAGCCTGTCACATCCATGCCGTTGGTGTTTATCGCCAACCTATTCGATCCATTGTACTGGATGACGGTGTTGTTTGTTCCAGCGTTAAATTTGAAAACATTGTCGGCGGTACCGAAACCGATGGTTGCCGTATTCGTCGATTTCTTAAAATCTATTTGGGAACCGGTAGAGCCTTCCACCATCTGAGTGGCGATGCCGGCACCGTTACTGATGTGCAATTGGTACCCGGCGGTTGGTGCGTTGGTACCCGCGCCGACGGCACCCGTACTGGGAAACAAGTTATCGCTGCCCTTGAGAGAAAGCGCGTATGAAGCCGTCGTAAGTTCCATGCGAGGCGCCATCTCCGGCGTGCTACCCACCTTTACCCCAAGGTAATACCCCTCGTTGAATGACAAGGTAAGCGGTGTGACCGACCCAAGTACGGCACTGTAAATGCCACTGGATACATCCACCTCACTTTGGACTTCTGTCCACAAGGCTGCTCCCCCCGTTTCCGTGTTGTAGATTTTAAAGGTGATGGTGTAGCTGCCATCATCCACCGCATTGCCATTGGCCTTTTTCAAAATACCCTGTACACCGAGTTTTGGGCTTTGGGCACTCAACATGCTGAATACCAACAAGGACATCAGGGCAAGGCCATATTTCAAAGAAAAAAAAGTGGAACGTCTCATGTGTGCTATTGTATAATGGTGATGCAGTTTGTTAGATGAATCCTGTTGACAATTTTACACTTTTTTGAAGGGTGGCGATTGATCAAAGGCTTGTTTAACGTATTATTGATGGGTTAAAATTGATCGTGTAATTAAAAAAAATAAAATATGGCAAATTCCATGCCGCAAACAAAATCAAATTTAGACAAAATTAGCGCTTAATGGGCTCGACAAAAAAGTAGACATCTTCATTTAATTCATAAATAATTGATTTTTATTGATTTGCAATTTATTTATTTTCATAAATCGTTTTACACCTGAACAACGAAAAGTATTACTCAGCTGGACTATTACGTGCAAAAAACGCTGTAAAACACTCTTTTTGTGCCCAAGACAGTTCATCTAAAAACTGTTGCGGGCCAATTAATCAGCGCAACGTCAGTCCCGTGCTCGCCCCCGAACTGCTCTGGCCTACTTAAAATACCTGCGCGTCGTCAAAAAAATGACCGCCCAGCCACTTCATTTGTGCAGCACTTCAAGCGTTACTAGATTTTATTGTCCGTTCAAAACTACTGGTGCCCTTACCATATTCCGTCAAATTTGTCCGATAAATGTGTCAAATTTTTGATTTTTCGGACACATTTGTTCTTTTTTTGATTTTTCGGATTGGTTTGTACATATTGTTGTACATATAATTGGGCTAAATTGAACCTGTCGCAACGGCCCAGACCATGCACAGCTGGCCTTTCGCCAAATCTCAAGTGCCCAAGTTTTTAACCTGTAACGGCATGTTCGCTGACGGAGCCTCCGCTTCCAACGCCATCACTTCAGGATTGAACAAAAGATGACTGTAGTGGGGCAAAACATAAAAACAATATAATTGTTAAACTGAAGGAAGTAATGGCTATTTTGTGCTTTAAATATGTAACTGGTTAGGTGGCACGCTGTCTGGCCAAAAAAGGCCCATTTTCCGCCATACTTCGCAGATTTTTTTGACCGTAGCGCTGCTACGGCCTACAAAAATCCGCTTCGTCTGGCAAAAAATGGCCACTTTTTTGTCTCAGACGCGACCACGCTAACCAGATACTTATATATATTATTTTTCGCAAAA
>CAIZLM010000016.1 GCA_903933805.1 uncultured Bacteroidota bacterium
GTGGCGGCAACACCGCCAACAGCGCCTTTACTTCCACGACGATCAGCACGGGGGATGCGACGACGGCGCCCACGGGTATGGGTTCGCTGGGAGGCGCGACCGGAGGCTATCCCACGGGGCAAACCGCCCCTGCCAACGCCTCGTGGCCGAATGGCTACAACGCCTTTTACTGCATGAAATACGAAGTTACGCAGCAGCAGTACGTTGATTTTTTGAACACGCTGACGCAAACGCAGGCGACGGCTCGGAAGTACACGGGTTCGACCGAACGTTACGCGATCACGGGCAGTGCGGTGGGCAGTTATGCGACCACCAATCCGAATGTGGCTTGTAACTACCTGAGTTGGGCAGACTGTGCGGCGTACGCGGATTGGTCGGGCCTTCGTCCGATGACGGAATTGGAATTTGAAAAGGCATGTCGGGGTCCAGAGGGTGCGGTGGTTGGTGAATACGCCTGGGGCACGGCGACGCTTGCAAGCATTGCGTACACGCTGAGCGGCGCGGGTACAGCCAGCGAAGGTATTGCGACGAACTACAGCACCACGGTAGGCAACGCGGTGTACAGCGGTACAGGAGCAGGCACCATTGGTGGTCCTGTTCGGGTGGGGATATTTGCTGCGAATGGGTCCAACAGTGGACGTGAGAGTGCCGGTGCGTCCTACTGGGGCATCATGGAACTCAGCGGCAATCTGTCGGAGCGTCCGGTTACCATTGTAAACGCGACGGGCCTTGCGTTCACGGGTACGCATGGAGATGGTGTACTGACCAGCAGCGGCAATGCCAATGCCGCTACCTGGCCCGGCACGGATGCCGTTGGCGCCGGCTGGCGCAGTGGCTCTTGGATCAGCTATGCCGACTCCATGCAGGTCTCCGACCGCCGCAACGTTGGCGGTTCGTACTCCTCCAGGCACTACTTCTTCGGCTTCCGGGCTGTTCGTCGTTAGCCGGTAGCCGCGGGGGCTAGGTGTTTGCTTTCTTGGGGCTTGCCCCGAAAAAATATTTTCATTTGTAACTGGTTGGTTAATAGGCTGTTTGGTCCAAAAAGGCCCATTTTCCGGGCTGCTTCGCTTGTTTTTTGGCTGTAGCGCGCTGCTGTAACCTCCAAAAATTTGCTTCGATTGACAACAATTGCCACTTTTTTGTCTCAGACGCTGCCAATCAGTTGCTTCTATTTTTTTATTTGAACAAAAAAAATAATAAATATATGGATTACAAAACAACTAAGGGCATGTTGCAAATGCGCAGGATGCTATTTTTGCAACATGGGGAGCGTTGCAGCAGTTGGCTGCAATACCTGCTGCTCCTTGTACTCTTTTGTTTGGGGACTATGCCGGCAAAAGCGCAATTTATCGGCGGCACCGGTCGCGGTGATGATAAAATTGGACTCACCATAACAACAGAAGGATTGGTGTTGATACCGGTACAATTTATCGGAGGCACCGGTCGCGGCGATGATAAAATTGGACTCACCATAACAACAGAAGGATTGGTGTTGATACCGGTACAATTTATCGGAGGCACCGGTCGCGGTGATATTGTCGGCACATCGAGTACTTTGACAACGGGAGGCGCATCATGCGTGAACCCAACAATCGCGGGCGTGATCGCGGCGGCGCAAAGCGGCACCGCGCCGTTTGATCCAACTGCGTTCACGAGCAGCAGTGCAGCCAGTGGGGAAACGGGTACGATCGAATACAAATGGCAATCTTCTACCATGAGCAGTAGCACGGGCTTTAGCGACATCGCATCGAGCAATTCGGCAACGTATGATGCTGGTTCGTTGACCGTGACGACCTGGTACAAGCGCTTGGCGCGGGTAAGTTGTTCTGCGGACTGGACTGGCGCGGTGGCAAGCAACGTGCTGAAAGTTACCTTGGGAAGTCTAGGAGTAGCGACAATTTCCGGTAAAATTGGCTGGAGAACGGATCCAACAGTGGGTGTCATCAATACAACCGTGGCATTGGCGGGCGACGGTACTGGTACGGTCACCACTTTGTCGGATGGCTTATTCTCCCTAAATGTGGCCGGCAGTAACTACACCGTGACACCCACGAAGACAACAGGCAAGCTGAATGGCGTTACGGCACTCGATGTGGCGCGCATAGCCCAAGTCGTGGGTGGCACCTTGCCACCGTTTACCGATCCGTATGATTTCATCGCTGCCGATATCAACAAGAGCAACACACTGACGCCGACGGATGCTTCAACCCTTCAGAACTGGCTGCTGAACAATCCGATTGCGCTCAGTCAGAACAAGAATTCTTGGCGTTTTATAGCAACAGGCACCACCTTTTCGACGCCTTACGGCTCCCCAGCCTTCTGGAATTTTCCTGAAAAATACACCTATACAGGTATTACGACGAATCAAATCGAGCAGAATTTTATCGGGGTAAAAATGGGTGATTTGGTAACGCCGACTGTCAACCCTGCTTTGAAGCCTGCTCCGGCGGTTCCGGTGGTATTTACGGTGCCTGAAATGGCGATATCAGCTGGTGTGACGGTAGAAGTGCCGTTCCGCTGCGAGTATTTTGAAGATTTACTGGCCTTGCAGGCCTGTTTCTGGTTCAACCCGGAAGTGTTGGCCTTGGATGCGGTGTTGCCGGCATCGAATATGCCGATGCAGTCGAGTAACTTCGGTACGTGGGATTTGTCGGAGGGCCGCTTGCGTATGGTATGGGCGGTTGCGAGCAGCGAGACGAAAACGGGTAGTCCGGAAATGTTTAAGTTGCGATTTCGGGTATTACAGGGCGGATATTCGTTGAGTGATGTACTGAACATCAGTCAGAAAGATATGGAGGCTTCGGCTTGGCATACGGATTATCGTTCGGAGCAAGTGACCCTGGCGTATGCTCCGCTGACGGAAGCCCAACAGCGCGGTGAAACGGTCCCGGGTGGTGTTGGCTTCGAATTGTACCAGAACGAGCCGAACCCATTTGTCAACAAAACCGCGATTGGTTTCCACCTGCCGGAGGCAACCACTGCGACGTTGACGGTGTACGATGAAACAGGTCGCGTGGTATTCACGCAGAAGGGCGACTTTGCGAAGGGCTACAGCGCCATCTCGCTGGACCGCGCACTCCTGAACACAACGGGTATATTGTACTACACATTAGAAACGCCGACGGACTCGGCGACAAAGAAAATGATACAGATGAAGTAACATTGATTAAGCAAAGGGGCGCCTCGGAAAGCCGGGGCGCCCCTAGTCTAAAAAAATAACGTGTTAAGAAGGAATAGGGTGCCTCGGAAAGCCGGGGCGCTCTTATTCCATGCAAAATCAAACCAACGGGTTAGCTGTTGGTGTCTGAGACATTGAATTGGCCTTTATGGGCCAGACAGCGTGCCACCTAACGCGATAAATTAGACAAAAAGAAACCCCGATTGGCTTGTGCTGATCGGGGTTTCTTGTATCTGCCTCCTTTGTTTTTGTTGGTCGTCCAGTCCGCGCTATACGCTTTCTTGTCTAGCAAAAATGATCGACCCAGCCCTGAATTTTTTCTTTTCAGCGCAGTCCGCAGGATGTTTTCGCCTTTGACCTGAACAGGTGTACTGCCCAAAGTATTTACCCGAATTTGAAGGCAGAATTAAAAATAGACACCGATTTCGACGATGATTGCTACAACAAACCCACCGATGAA
>CAIZLM010000017.1 GCA_903933805.1 uncultured Bacteroidota bacterium
CAAGAATTTCATACTGGCATCGCTTTTTAGGTACATCGATTTGTTTCTTGCCACAAAGTTCGGGTGTTGTGCGTGGGTGCAACGTAACTTTTGTTACAAAAGGCGTTATTTATTGTGTAACACAACAGATGGCAAACGCTCTGGCTCCAAAAGGCCCATATTTATACCAGACGCGACCCACCAATCAGTTGCTTTATTCCGACGTAGCGCACCACATCGGCTTTTCCTTGGTGGTATTTACCCTCATCCAACACTATGGTGGCAGTATCCACCAACACCGTTTCCAGCGTGTCGAAATCGTCTTCCAATATTTCCGGGGTTAGCAGCATGGATGACAATTTAGGTCCACCGGAGCTGTTTTGAAGTTGGCTCGGGTGGAAGGCCTCCAGCAGGATGACCCCACCGGGTTTCAGCCAGGTCACAAATTTTTGGTGCAGCGACTGCCTTGTTTCTATCGGAAAGTGTGCGTAAATCAGCGCGATCGCGTCAAACGATCCGACGGGGTATTCGATGTTGGAAGCGTCTCCTATTTGATATTGGATGGCAACCAACTTTTCGGCAGCCAAGGCGGACGCTTTGTTGAAGCCTTCTCGACTGCCATCAAAGGCAGCCACTTCCCAGCCTTTTTGCGCTGCAAAAACAGCATTTCGACCTTCTCCCTCGCAAGGGAAGAGTATTTTACCGGGGGGAAGTTTGTCAAGTTGTTCCTGGAGGAACTGATTGGCTTCTTTTCCGTAAGCAAACTCGGGATCGCGGTAGCGTTCATCCCACATAGACGTATGATTGATAGGTTCAAGAAAATACCGGCACAACAGTGCTTGGTTTGTAAATTGAACCACAAAGATCAGCCTATTCGAGTATCGCGACCGTGACGTATGTTACACAAGCGAAATTTTATTTCTACCCAGCAATACGAGCCCCTCGTCTTCCATTTGTTTCAGCAGCCTGGAGACCACCACCCTGGCGGTACCCAGTTCAGTGGCAATTTGTTCGTGCGTCAGGTGGAGCGTGTTCGTTTGGTTGAGGGCGCATTTTTTTTGGATAAAGCTCAGCAGCCTTTCATCCATCTTTTTGAATGCCACGGCGTTCACCACCTCCAGCAGCTCTTCAAATCGTTTGTGGTACAGGCGAAAAATATAGTCCAGCCATTCCGGAAATTCTTTGATCAGCACCGTCACCTTGTCAATGGGAATGAACAGTATCTCCGTTTCCTCCTCGGCGATGGCTTTCACCTTACTGGTATCGTTGTGCATGCCACCCAGGAACGACATGATGCAACTCTCTCCCGCTTTGATGTAGTACAGGAGGATTTCCCGGCCGTCATCGTCTGTGCGCATGACCCGGATATTGCCTTTTGTGACGATGGGAATGGCCTTGATGTAGGCGTTTTCATTCAAGATCACGTCGCCCTCGGCGAATTTCTTGGTAAAACCGATGTCCGACAGTTTTTCTCGAATCTGCGGGGAGTATTTGAAGGCAAGAATGTCTTTGAGTTCCATGCGACAAAGTTAGCACATGTGGGGGTTTTTCGGTTGCTGCCTAGGCCGGGACTGTCTTGGCGGCTTTTATCCACCCGTGGACGTCTTTGTCGGACCGCGTTGCCACCGTTAGAAGCCCGAAAAGGACGGGTTAAAACAGCCACGGTTGAAAAAAAATAAATTTTTTTTAATTTTTTTTCGGTCGAAAAGCACCGACTCGCAGCCGTTTTTTGAGCACGTTTTCGGCCTCGAATTGGGGATTTTAAAAAGGCAAAAAATAAAAATTAATATTTGTTAAAATTATTATATGTTACCGTTGGTTTGTCTATACGACCGTTGGTTGGCGAATACGACCGTTGGTTGTTTTTGGCATACTTGATGAATGTCTATTATATGTTTGTAATTATATTGTTATATTGACGACATCCGGTACTTTTTGAAAGGCGATTTAAAGGGAAGATTGGGTGGTTTGGGGCGGGGATTTTTGGGGCGGGGGAGGGGCAATATTGGAGGAAATGTGTATTTTGGCGAGGGATTTGCTGGTGGTGGGGGAGTGTGCAGGGGTTTTTTGTTGATGGAGAACGCTGCGCCAACGGTGTTTACGGTGAAGCCGCTCTCTGACCGAATGAGGCAAGAACGAGTTGGGCGCCCTGCAGTGTGGTTCACGCCGGTTCAGGAGAAAAGCGAAGTGCGCATTTTGGATTGTTTTTGTGCCTGTGAGAGCTGCAATAATCCACTAAGATGCTGTATTTCATATATTTGCGAAGATGATGGTA
>CAIZLM010000018.1 GCA_903933805.1 uncultured Bacteroidota bacterium
AACAACCCGGAGGGTATGACAGGCTTGACAAACACCAATCCATACAACAGCAATGCCGTTACCGATGCGTTTGATTGTGGGAGTACCGATACCCCCGGGCAGGGAACGCTTCCCACAGATGATAGTTTTGTGAGCGCTTTGCCGGTGCAACAGGGCAAGATTTACGTTGTAATGTTGGATGATTTTAGCGGCGCAGTAGAAAGTGCTGACGGAATTTCCATAGATTTTTCCGGTTCCGGCTCCGGGGTGCTTGGCCCGGTGGCTGGTGAAACCGTCAGTGTTTCCGACGACATCACCATTTGTGTTGGCGAATCGGTGTCGTTGCTGGCAACGGGTGGTTTGGATTATGCGTGGTCGCCGGCTGGGTCACTATCCTGCAATGAGTGTCCCAATCCCATCGCACTGCCCACACAAACCACCACATATCAGGTTGAAATTGCCACGGTTTGTGCCCTGATCCAAGATTCTGTTACGGTCAGTTTTTTGGACCTCAACCTAGGTCCCGACGCCAATGTATGTATTGGGGCATCTTTTATGCTCAACGAACACCTCTTTCCCGGTCAATATGCATGGTTTGGATCTCCCGGGTTAAATTGTAACACCTGTGCTTCTCCCGTTTTTACGGCCACAGAATCGGGTATTTTCACTATTGGGTGTATTGTTTCTACCCCTTTTTGCAGTGATACAGATTTGATCCGAATCAACGTTGCCGATGGCATACAACCGCAATTTTCCATCCTGTCGGACACCGCAATTTGTGTGGGCAACACGATCGCATTGGGCGGCGCTCCGACACCGGGATACGTTTATACCTGGACGTCTGACCCGACTGGATTTGCCTCCAATGCCGCCGATCCACCGCCATTTTCGCCGACTACCTCCACCAAGTATTATTTAAAAGCAATCAGCCCCTCTTGTTTTTTTCAACGGTTGGATTCTGTGAATGTAACGGTCTATCAACTGCCCATCTTGCAAGTGATTGACGGTGCGTCGTTTTGTTTTGGCGACAGCGTGGTACTGGGAAGCACTGTTGAGCAGCCAAATGTGGCCTATTCCTGGGTTCCCAACGACGGCTCATTCAACCATGTTGATGTAGCCAACCCGACGGTTACGCCCCAGACTCCCGGGCTTCATACCTACACTGTAACGGCAAGTACGCCCGGATGTTCGCTGTCGCGTTCCGTGCCAGTGGTGGCGGTGGACCTACAATTGTCGTTCAATGTGGAAGACACCCTGTTGCTGTGCGCGGGTGAATCCCAGGAAATTATCTCCACGGTATCACCCGTTGGTGCAGCTCCTGTGCTGTGGAACCCGATCCAAAACCTCTTAATTTCTCCAGATGGCTTGATGGCAACGGTGACCCCGCAGGTCAACCTGACCTACAGTGCCACGGTTTCTGTGCCAGGTTGTAGCCGAACGCAAAAGGTGTTGGTGAAAGTGGACAGTCTTCCACCGTTTTTGGGGATCACGCCCTTGGACACGACGGTCTGTGCCGGCGCCACGGTCTTGTTGAAGTATCGCGACAACGAGCCATTGTACGACCCGGCTGATTTTCCCGAAATTACGTTTGTTTGGTCACCTACAGAGGGCCAAATTACGGCTGATACCCTGCCTTTTTTATACGTTCAGTCAACAGACAGTATTGTTTATCAACGAATTGCCACCAACGGTGGTTGTGTAGATACACTATACGCGGCGGTCAATGTCATCAAGCCGCCTGAGATGATTGTCCTGCCAGAGATGTCCACGATCTGTCCGGATAGTTTTGTTGTTTTGATCGCTTCAGCGCCGGGAATTGAAGATTTGACCTGGGAGCCTGCTGCCACCCTGAGTTGTGAAGACTGTCTGATGCCCACTGCCACGCCACTGACGACGACAACGTACACGCTTTCAGGCGCTTACAAGGGTTGTGAAGTAGCCAAATCCGTTCAAGTAGTGGTGAATGCAGCACCGGTATATCAGTTTCCAGCGCTATTGAATGGCTGTTCAGGGGAGCAAATTACCTTAAATTTGGTGCCTGACCCAAGTGTTACCACCTACGTTTGGACGTCTGTACCCCCGAGTGTTATACCTCCAATCGCGCAGCCTGAAATACCACTCACGGCATTTGGGATACAGTCAGTGACGTATTTTCTGGAAGCCGATAATGGTTGTCATATTCAGGATAATTTCACAATTCAAGTAACGGGGGCGTCCCTGATGGTTTCATTGGCAGACACCATTTGTCCGGAGGCTGTCAAACAAATCAATGCCTCCGCCTCCGTGGGAGGTGGCGTTTATGCCTGGAGCAACGGCGCCACGACGCAGGCAATTTCCACAATGCCCACCGAAACAACCACGTATTCGGTCATGTACGAGCTCAATGGGTGTGTATTTCAAGACAGTGTCACCATCACGGTACAAGGTCAAATGCCTCAAATTCTTTTTCCGCAAGATATCGCGCTGTGTCCGGGTGATACGATTGTCCTCAACAGTGTCGAAACCCCGGGCGCCACGTACGTCTGGAGCTCCGATATGGGCGGATTTTCGGAGACGACCGCGATTCCAGCCCCCCAGGTGCTATTCGAGACAACTGTTTATACCGTAATTGCCACATCGCCGGATGGGTGTTCCGTTTCCAAAACATTGCCGGTTACCGTATTTGATGCCACGCTCAATGTATCGGAGGATCTTACGACGTGCGCAGGAGAACCTTTTTCCCTGCAAGCCGTTGGCTCTGCTACGGGTTCTTACCTTTGGATGCCCGGCGATATTCCGTCGCCCGCATTCGTAGATACCTTGTTCACAGCCCAGGTGCAGGATTATTTTTTGCAATATACGTACGGTACAACCGGCAATGAATGCTATCTTTTTGATACGGTAACTGTAGCGGTGTTGAGTAATTTCAACATTAAAATAGTCGCAGATCCTGATAGTATCATTGACCTTGGCGAACCTGTAATGCTGGATGCCGTGATCCAACCATCACAAAACGAAACAGGTTTTGTGTTCAGTTGGCTTGAAAA
>CAIZLM010000019.1 GCA_903933805.1 uncultured Bacteroidota bacterium
GATTAGTGGGAAGAAAAAAAGTGGTTTTCGAAGGTTTGTGATCTACCAAAGTAGCCCTCTTCCAAGCTATGGGGACCGCCTTTGCTTCATCCTGTTCTACTTCAAGCACAAAGTAAGTTTCTCTCCATTGGGAGATAGAATGGTCAGATACTACCCAAATGAAGATATTCAGTTGCTAGAGTTTGACCGCGAAACAGGTACTTTTGTTAACTACTCAACCTTTAAACTAGATGTAGGAACATCATTGGCCTTTGCTGGCGGCTGTTCATTTTCTCCTAATGGTCAATATTTATACGTTGCAGCACTTACCAACATCTATCAATTTGATATGGCTGCATCTGATATTAGTGCTACCCAAACCACTGTCGCAACCTGGGATGGTTTTGTAGATCCAATAGCTATATCGTTTCTTAACTGCCAACTCGGCCCCGACTGCAAAATCTATATCCTTGGCGGCGGCGATACCAAATACTACCATATCATCCACAATCCCGATGAACCAGGTCTTGCCTGTAACGTAGAGCAGCGCGGCCTGGTGCTGCCCACACCCAGCGGCGCCAGTATTCCATATTTTCCGAATTACCGTTTGGGGCCAATCGATAATCCGGGGCTGCCTTGTTCTCCGGTAGTGGCCTCGAATAATTCACCTTTACCCTTGCCAGAAGGCCAAGTTTGGCCTAATCCAGCGCATGATCAACTTAGTTTTTCCCTGGTAGAAAACAGAATTAAAAGCATTAGCCTTCGTGATGCCATGGGGCGTGTTGTGAAAACGGTCAGCCTTGGTAGCAACAGTGAAGCCTATACCATGTCCGTTTCTGATCTGGCAGGCGGGCTTTATTTTTGGGTAATGGAAGATGTGAAAGGACGTAGTTTGGTGGGGAAGGTTATTATTCAATGATTTTCCTAAAAGCTTAAATGTTCTACCCCTCGTTTACCGGTGCCACGCTAAAGTAGAGATTCTGGTTCAGGTTTTCAAAGGCTGCAGGGGTTTTGTACTTGAGACTTGAATGGGGTCAGGCGGTGGTAACTCTGAAAAAACTGTTGGTTTTTGGGCGGAGTATAGTAGCTTTTAATGGCAGAAAGCGCATTTAGGGTTCACCAAACGCATCCACGATCAGTCTGACCTGTGCCGGACTCAGAATCTTGCAGCCCGGCCTGCGGCCAGTCTCACAGAGGGCGGATTTCAGGGCGGGAGCCGATTTAATCCAGTTATTCAGGTTCGTACTGGCAGTTTTGGGCGATACAGCCGGAAAATACATCTGGGCCAGTTCCCCGAAACCATAGACTTGCTTAGGAAGAAGACGAGAAAAAAGGTTTTTTTTTGGATGACATAAGGCATCAAATTTTGAAATTGAGCCCCCCACTTCTAAGTGCAAAAATACTGCGGTGCAATGCGAAAAAACAACACTTAACTCATTGATTATCAGTAATATTATGTCCTAATTTGTCCGGCAAGTGGGTTGCGATTTTTTGGCAGAAACAGAATAGCAACCCAGATTACAACCCACTTCGTGGAAATTCCCGGATAAAACGGGACTGAAAATAATAAAAAAAGCGCGTAAATCATTGATTTACACGCTTTAAAACATTTCTGGACAATCTGTCAGCGGAGGAGGAGAGATTCGAACTCCCGGTACCTTCCAGTACGACGGTTTTCAAGACCGCTCCATTAAACCACTCTGGCACTCCTCCGTTGCGACCAACAGTAAACATAGATAGGCTGCGCTGTCAATCGGGGTGCAAAGGTAAATAAAAGACCAAAAATCAAAAAAATATCAAACGTTTTTTTTGACTGCAACACGTTTTTTTTCTGAGTGATACGATCTCCCTTGAAAAATCCCCTAAAATGGCGGTAAATTCATTCGTTATTGCCACTGAACTAGTCTGATTCCGGCATCTTCAACAGCTGAGGCATCTCATCGTTTTCTGCTATCTTGTCAAAAAAAGTATCCAGAAACAAAGAAATATCTTCAACTGCATCCCTAGACAGGTATTTGCTTTGACAAATGGCATAGATATCTGACTTCGACTTTCTGATCAGGGAGAGCGCCCTTTTAAGGGATTCCGGTTTGATACCACTGGGCATCAGGAACCTGTCCCGCACGGTTTTCAAACCGGTATCTGAGGCCGGACTTGAATAGGGTGCGCTGACCAAGCCTGAAAAATCAAAATCGTATGGCATTGCAATTATTTTACTGGACTCGTGCCCTTTGACCAATCGTACATTGCGCAACATGGAAATTTCCCAATCCGTATTGCCAATCATATACTCAAATACGACCATCAGGGCGGCCTGGTTGGTGTGCAAGCTATCCGGAGAAATACCGTATTGTTCCACAGGAGAGCCCCCAATTCTGGCGCAAGTTTCTTCTTCATCCTCCACCAAGATGGCATACATGGTCTTTTTAGATTTCTCTACGTGGGTATCATGTATGGTGAGCTTGATCAAACGGGCCCTGACACTGGCTGGCGATAAACGCTCATAGATTTTATACGCTAGGTATTCCCGAATCACCAACTCATCGCCCAACTGGTTTTCATAACAAGGCAATACCAATTTTATCTCATTAAGGGTGTCAAATCCAGCATTTAACAGCTCCTTTTTTTTGAATTTTAGCTTAAGTGGCGGGTAAAAAGCATTTTTTCTTCGAAACTTACCGCGGGGACGTACCTCTACCTTGAATGCCGTACCATCCCCAGAAATAATCGCCGCTGGAAAATATTGGTCGCTCCTTTTTTGAGCTGTGATGGTGGTTAAATCCATCTCCAAGGTCATCTTTTCACCTTCATTTTTTGTCAGCGCTTCAAAAACTGAGGTCAAATGCTGCTGAGCCACACAACTTTGTGTTGCAAACCATGGTAATATCAGGAATAAAATGTAATAATTGTAAGACTTTTGCATGGCATCAGCGGTTTATGAGGGTAAATGATGCAGAGTTAAGAATACAATGATAAGGCAAAAAAGGTTGCATTTAATCAACTAATTTTGATATTTAATTTTGAATTGCGCCAATCAATTTACTAAAAACAAAATAAAAATTATGTAATACACAAAAAAAAAGGGTATTGTTTTAAATCATGGCATTTATAGCGTAGATATTTCTTTGTTAATTAAATAAAAATAAATGGTTAGGTGGAAGGCTGTTTGGCCAAAAAAGGGCCATTTTTCGCTATACTTCGCAGATTTTTTTGATCGTAGTGCTGCTACGGCCTGCAAAAATCTGCTTTGTCTGGCAAAAAGTAGCCACTTTTTTGTCTCAGACGCGACCACGCTAACCAGTTGCCATAAAAAAATACACATTCTAATGCTGAAATTACAAAAACAAGGCAAAATGACAGCGGCGGACAAGTTAACATGAACTTCTTTTTACCTTTGTAGTTTCATTTTGTAATTTGCTTTCATCAATTCAACTGCGTCCAATGAAACAGGGAATCTTCCTTTTGAGTTTGCTTGCTGTGTTATCAGTAAAAGCCCAAGAAACCGGTCATGTTTGTGGCAACTCCGCCGCAGATCAATTTATGTTCACCCCTAGGCTAATGGAAAATTTGGCCGTCGTAGAATCAGGCCAAGTTTCGGACAGAGGCGGCGTTCAGTACGTACCCATTCATTTCCACCTTGTTGGGGATGCTACTGGGGCTGGAAAGTGCCGGGAACTGAAGGTGCTAGACCAACTTTGCGCCTTGAACGCATTTTATGCGCCTGTTGGTATTCAGTTTTACCTGAGTCCACACCCCACACTCGGTCTTTTCGATAAATCTATCAACAACGCTTCGGTTTACACCACCCAATCCAATAGCTTTTTGATGCAAGCGAAACGCCACCCCAACGCCATCAACTATTTCATCGTGGATGTGGCCGCCTCCGGAAACAACGATCCGGGTCTGGTGCTGGCATATTACTCTCCGGTGGGCGACTGGATCGTAAGCCGTCGCGATCAAATCAATGGAGCCTCCAACAACGGTACCATAGCACACGAAACTGGGCACTTTTTTAGTCTGCAACACCCATTCCTTGGATGGGAAAGCACCTCAGGTTTTGGCCCCACTTACCCAGGATGGCCGGTGGCGCCCGTTCAGGCCCCCGATGGAGGCACCACCGAGCGTACCAACGGCACCAACTGTACAACGGCGGCAGACCGTATTTGTGACACCAATCCGGACTATAAGTTTGCCTTTTTACAATCCGGTTGCGGCACCTACAATGGTGGTGCAAAGGATCCCCTGGGCGAGTTGGTTGATCCGCTCGAAAACAACACCATGAGCTATTTCAACGGCTGCGCTGATTATCAATTTACGCCGCTTCAGAGCGCAGCCATGCTGGCTGACCTCAACAAT
Source organism: uncultured Bacteroidota bacterium (assembly GCA_903933805.1). Taxonomy (GTDB): domain Bacteria; phylum Bacteroidota; class Bacteroidia; order Chitinophagales; family Saprospiraceae; genus M3007. The sequence continues at coordinate 4,336 of CAIZLM010000019.1, forward strand.
GCTTACCGTAATTTTCTTGACAACGCTTACACGCCGGTAGCCACCAACATTGATACGCCAGCTGACTTACTCGTGTCCCCCGCAACCGGCGTAACCGTACCTTTTTACAACGCCATCACGTTGGAATGGAATGCCGTGGCTGGTGCAACGCACTACCTCATCGAAGTAGATGAGGTGCCATCTTTTGCAACAAACAATATCAAAACCTATATCACGACGAGTACGTCCTTTTTGTTGACGGAGATGGGAGCCAGTGACACCTATTATTGGCGTGTAAAACCCTTCAATTACTCCGTGGGATGTGCCGCTGTGAAAAGTCGTTCTTTCAAAACTCCTGCCACAACAACGAGTACTGTTGACATGGAAGGGCTTTCTGCTTGGCAGGTATCACCCAATCCAGCTTCTGGCAATGAAGCGCATTTGACGATCAATGCAAACAGTGACTTTGTGGCCAATATCAGTATTTTGGATGCTGCCGGTAAGTTGGTGAAGAATATTCGGGATGTCCACTTCGTAGCAGGGGCTTCTACCGTCGATCTTCCTTTGGAAGGTTTATCCAATGGTTTCTATTGTGTTTTCCTAGACAATGGTATTGCCCGTGATATGCGGAAATTGGTGCTTGCCCGTTAAGATTATAGTATCATCAAAAAAGCCCTTCGGAATCGCTCCGAAGGGCTTTTTTATTGCTGAAACAACCCTTTTTTGTGGTATCCGCAACCGCGAAGGCTATTAAAATCCACCCTCCATTCCTTCAGATTCCATCCGGGTGTTTTTACGGCGGAAAAGCGAAACGTCAAACTTGCCAAACCGGTAAGAAAAATTAAGTCTTACCAATTGTGGATCCCGCCTGCGCCAAGTGTCTTGACTAAAAAAGGTGGATTCTGTGTGGGATCCAGATTTCCTAGAACGAAAAATGTCCTGCATATTGAGGGTCAAACTCGCCTTCTTATTCCAAAAATCTTTTCGAATGGACGCATCTACAAACCAAACAGGAATGGAATAACCCTGGGCTGAACTGGTTGGGCCACCGCCCCATCCGCCGCCGCTTTGACCACCGCGCCCGCCGCCGCCACCACCGCCTGTGTCAAAAGAGGTGCGACTCTGGTAGGAACCATTGACTTGAAAAGTAATGTTCTTTTTTAGTTTTAAACTGACATTTTCCTTGATAAACCAAGTAAACTGCTCCACGTTTACCTGTTCGTTTTCGGTTCCCAGCAGTTTGAGCTGCGAGTTATAGCCATTCAGGTTGCTGGTCAATTCAAGCATTTTCCAAAAGGTATTCTTTACGGTGATTTCCATACCGTAAGCAACACTTGAATTGGCATTCTGGAAGGTTGAAATACCGATGATACGCTGTAAATCTGCATCAAATTCCGAGTATGCATACCGCGTTATCAAGTCTGTTGATCGCTTGTAATACACAGATGTCAGTAAATTGTGGTTCCGGTTGAAGATGTTTTGGTAAGAAAGTTCAACAGCATTGGCAAATTCCGGCAACAGCGCGGGATTACCCTTGGAAAGGTTGAGTGAATCAGAAAAATCGGTAAACGGAATCAGTTGAAAAAAATTGGGGCGATTGATCCGCCTCGTGTAACTCAACTGAAGGTTGTCTTCATCGTTCACTTTATACGTCAAAAATGTACTGGGGAAAAGGCTGATGGGGTAGGAGTTGCCAAATGTAGAGTCTCTGTCAAGTAAGGTGCCCGAATATTTCGAACTTTCAGCGCGTAAACCGACTTGATAACCCCATTTGGCAAACGATTGACTGTATGTGCCGTAAGCAGCATATACATAGTCGTCAAATTTGTAACGGTCTGTAAATCCGGGGACATATACGTAGTCGCCTTGCAGGTCGTCAAACAAAAAGTTGGCGTTGTCTGCGTTGAAACTGCGGATGGCCGCCCGCGCGCCCAACTCAACTTTTTTTCCTTTAGCAATTGGGTTGACAAAATCTGTTTGTAGGGTGTAAAACTGATTGCCCCCGGAACCCTTCTGACGTTCTTTGGAGGTAATGCCTGTTTCGTTAAAAATAGTCTGAAATTGGCTTTCGTTGTCGGAGGTAGAACGGTTGTAGTTGAGGTCCGCCGTGAGTTCTTCCCCTTCTTTGGGGAATAAATGCTTGTACAGGAGTTGACTCCCCATGTTTCTAAAATTACGATCGGCATCAGATGTTCGCGTCGATCCAATGGAGTAGGGTAGGGGTGTCGGGAAAATAAATAAAGTCTCAGTTTTCAACAACTTATCCACGTTGTTGAAAGAACCACCGTGAATATTGCCGCTCAGGGTAAGGGTGTTGCGGTTGTTAATAAACCAGTCCACACCAGCCCGACCCATCAAGAACAGACCATTGTTGGTCGGTGCGTTGGTCTGTGCAACTGAAGAGGTAAGGTTGTCTGACAGGTCGTAATTCAATCGATCGGTACCACTTGTGCTCAGGTTGCGGCGTTGGTTGACGTTCAACCCAAAAAAAGCGTTGACTTTGCCCTCTCGCGCATTGAGGTCTGTGCCGAAATTGGATCTGCCCCGCATGTCTATACCCGTACGAACGGACCCGTTGTAGCCAATTCTCCGGTTCTTTTTGAGTACAATATTCACAATCCCGGCACCACCACCAGATGCATCATATTTGGCAGAGGGATTGGTAATAACTTCTACATTGTCAATCGCGTCTGCTGGTATTTGGTCCAGGGTGAGGTTGGTGGGGCGACCATCCACAAAGATTTGAGGTGCCGCATTCCGCAACGATAAGTTGCCATCAATATCCACATTCAAGGTCGGAACATTCTTCAGGGCATCTTCCGCAGTTCCACCTGCTGCTACATTGTCTTTGTCGAGCCGATACACTTTTTTATCCAGTGCAAGGGAAACCTGCGATGCATCACCCTGAATGGTTACTTCTTTCAACAGACTCGAGGTGGCAGCCAGTTTGATATTTCCGAGATCCTTGTCAAAAGCTGCTGCTGAAAAGCCATTACCAGGTTTTCCGCCACCGTTTGGCCGCGTTCCAGGATCAATAAAGGCAACCTTACGCTCTATTTGAGCATACCCCAAATAATTAATTTTAAGGGTAAATTCGCCCCGGATAGGAATGTTATCAAGACTAAAGTCGCCGTTTTCCAGTGTAAGTTGTCCTCCTACAACAGCCGGTTCCATCTTGCGCTTGATACTGTCCCATCGCATACCGGTCAACTGAACTGATGCATAAGCTAAGCCCTTCCCGGTAGCTTCGTCCACTATTTTGCCGTAAAACCTGCCAGATATATTTGGCATGGCGCCACCACCCGGACGCCCACCCTGTGGCACCTGCGCTGATGCCGCGCTTTGAAAGATGCACAAAAACAAAGACATCAAAAAGATGGCATGAGAAAATCGAAAAACAAACGTCATAATGTAATACTTGAAATGGCGAAATAGCTGTATTTGAAACATATAAACACAAAGAACCGTCGAAACACTGATAAATGGTCAGTTGTTTCGACGGTTCCAACAATTAAGAGCACATACGACGGATATTAAAGCACAAAGTTTAACATCACGTGTAATTTTGCCGATTAATATTTTAAAAATTTCTTCGTGATGGCCCCAGCAGCAGTCTGGATTTTGACTACGTAAGTACCCACCTTCAAACCTGAAACATCCAGCGTGTTGGTTGTCATAAGCGCTTTTTCCAACACCAATTTACCCGCACTAGAGTACAAAAAGAGTGTGCCTTTCATGTCACGCACCAAGTCAACGTTCAGAATATCCGATACTGCTGTGGGGAAAACTTTCACATCACCGGAAGCGAGGGGCTCTGTGGTTGGTGATGTCTGTGTGAGCACAATTGGTTTCATGCTGATCAACACATTGTCGCCGCTATTTTGTCCGTTCCCGTTGGCACACAGCGAAACAAAGTAAAAAGTTGCCTTGTTGCCGCTGCATGTGGCGGGTGCTGTCCAGTTGAAAGTCCAAGAGGTTGTTCCGCCGCTCAAATTTTTTGGCTGTGACTGCCGGGCATACTGCCTGCTATTGAAGCTGGTAACACTGATACCCGTGGCGGTCGAAATGGCGCCGCACTTAGTGTTGATTGAATCGAGGCACGTCATTTGGAACCCCGCACGCACAGCATTGCTGGTGTTGTGTACGGTAATGGGGTAGGATTGTCCTAACAAAGCCGTATCTGGAATACCCGTCAGCGTTACGGTTCCGGTATAGCCGCCACCCGAGTGGCACCCCGATTTAGCACAGGTCGTTTCTCCAGGCGCGCCGGTGTTCCCTGCAGGCGGGTTGTTTGGATTCTTCATGGAGGATGTAAAAAGCGTGAAAACAATCCCCAAGGCTGTAATCACAGAAAATGTATTTAATCGCATACGTGTAAACAGAAATTTTTTAAGTGTTAAAAATGTTAAAAAATCAGGTAGAGCGTCGTATTGCCCCAAAAACTAGTTTTGTTTCAAAAGAGACCACCCAACCATTTATTTAGCGTAACTGGTTAGAATTTATACATTGCCTCAACGCGGCCATAAACAGCTTCCAGTGTCGGTTTGTTTTGTTTAATCGATTTAGAATAATCACCCAACACACCAAAAGCCCAAGCCGGCGTTTCAAAATGCAATCCAATACCCATTTTCCAAATATTGGAAACCCAATGTTTGGGTGTTGGAAGGGTCAGGTACTCATCCTCTTGGTGAGAGGGGCCACCATGTGGCGGATTTTTTTCAAAGCGGTAACTTACAAGTCTGGAGGGCAAATAGGACCAATTGTGAGACAGGTTGATAGACGTGCTCCACTGCCGGGCCAATGGGAGGGTGTAACTCAACCCCAAACTGTATTGGTTCAGTACTCGGTTGGAAGCAATGTTTTTCAATGGCGGATAATTGGGCCCCAATGGTGGAGGCGGGGCTACATCGGCAAAATGACGGGGAATACTGTCGGTATTTAAATCAAACTTTAAAAAATCTACAGCAGCTATTAAAGATAAATTTTTAATGACCCGATAAGAAACGCCCATGCCTTGTCCGAAAATCGCCGAAACTCCACGCTCTTTTGGCAATGCAAATCCAACGATTGCGCGTACACCCACTCGCCATGGCTTATCCACAGGCCTAACGGGCTTAACAACAGAGACAGGCGCTAGATCAATGGTTGTCAATGTTGTAGCATCCAGCTTATCAACCACGGAAGTGACCACTGAATCGAGGTGTAATAGCGGAAGTTCCATCACAACGAGCGCTGAATCGTGTGCAGTTGCCAACACCTGTACACTTGATAAAACAGGCTCCTTACTTTCTTGGGCCGCTTTGATCGAGTGGGGTAGAACTGCCGAAACAGTATTGGAATCTACGACTGAATACATCCTTGAATGGGCAGACAACGCTGTTTGGTAAGCGTACCTGCCCCCACGCAGCAACTGATTTTCAGCCCCTTTTTTTTCCACTTGTTGTTGGGAATAACCAGCATAATCAAGCGGCAGTTGCTGGGTCGTTGGCGGCTCGAAGGAAGCAGACTCCCTTAGTTTAGGCGTTGTTTCCAGTTGACGGTTGACAGATTTCAGCAGTTTGTTTTCCTGGATGATGTGTTGACGATCCCATACAAGGGCAATAACACTTAGCATTGCCACAAGTCCCAACACCTTCCACAGGGTAAGGGCAGTTTGTGAGACACCGGAACCAAGTTCGTAGGCGTGTAAATTTTTATTGACTTTAAACCAACTTTGCTTCCGGCCGTCAAAAGACTGCTCTTCGTTGAGTTTTTTATTAAAAACGTCGTCAAACTGATTCATACAAATTGATTTAAAGAAATTTCGTTTGAGAGTAGTTTTTTTAAATGTTGGCGAGCCCTTGAAAGATTTGACTTTGAGTTGCCAAAACTAATGTGTAAAATTTCGGCAATTTCTTCGTGGGAATAACCATCCGCAACAAAAAGACCAAAAACCGTCCTGTAGGCCGGCGGTAAGCGTTCCAACAATTGGAGAACTTGCGCAAATGTCAGGCGCTCCAGCAGGCCATCCTCCACCACTACATCGTGTGTTTCCAGCCATTCATCGGTGGGTGGGGTATTCAAGGAAGATCGGCAACGATCAATGGCGGTATTGATAATGATCCGTCTAAACCAACCACGAAAAGCTGCCTGAACATCACCTTCTCGTGACACAAATTGGTCAATTTTCGTAAATAACTTAAAAAAAGCATCGTTGGCTACTTCTTCTGCTGCCTCGGTATTGGTCGCATAGCGGCGGGCTACATTCATGGCATAGTTGTACAAAAGGCCATGAAGCCGATATTGGCTCGCCCGCTGCTGATCTTTACAGCCTCGTAGAACAATGACAAATTCTTTTTCAGTCATGTATGAATCTCTGCGCTACAACGTATAAACATGCGCAAAAGGTTGCGTGGAATGCCCTTAATTTTATAAAAACAATGCGGTGTGCCAAAATTAATGGCATTTTATCTTAAATATTGAATCTGTTTTCAAAACAAACATCAAAAAACGCATTTTTTCGTACCCCTGCAGGGACTGAATCTTTGTATCTTTGCAATGGTTTTCACCCAGCCTTTTTTTAGGTGGTGAATGCCGATATACCAAACATTCATTTCTGATCTTCCAACTCATGAGCAACAATCAAAACTCAAACGTTTATGGCATTGTCATCACCATTCTCCTTGCTCTTGCTGCGGGAATAGGATTTTTTTTCTGGCAACAATCAAAAAGTTATTTTGCCGAAAATGAAAAAAATAAAATGGAACGTCAGATGCTAGAAGTGGAAAAAATTAGCATCGAAAGTTCCTTGGATAGTCTCTCCAATGCCTATTCAGAACTGCGTACAGAAAACGAAAGTCTTCAGGGAAGGGTGAATGCAACGGCCCAACTTATTCAGCAAAAAGAAGCCAATATCAAGAACATCAAGGAAGCCAATGCCAAAGATATCAAGGAATTGCGCGCCCAGTTGGCCGAACTAAAAAAAGCCAAAATTGAAATCGAGACCATTGTAGCCGCTCTACGAGCCGAAAACGAAGTGCTGAAATTGGAAAACCAACGACTGACGGACGAAAACAGCCAACTTAAGGGTAGTAACACAGAACTGACCGGCATGATGCAGGACATGGCCAAACAATTGGAAGATCAAATTAGAAAAACCCAGTCAGCAGCATTTAAAGCAACCTCCTTTTCGGTACAACTGGAACGTCGCAACGATAAACTAACCACCAGAGCCAAAAAATTGCGCGAAATTTTCGTGAGTTTTGACTTGGCAGAAGTACCAAAAACATTTCAAGGTCAACAAAAAATATACCTGGTTATCACTGACGACAAAGGGAATCCAATCTTGAGTAATAACCCAACCAAAGCAATCGTTTACGCGCCATCCGGTTCTGTTGACATCATCGCACAACAAATTAAAGAAACGGTACTCGACGAAACCCAGCGCCTTTCCTTTAGTCATAAATTCGATGATCGCTTGAAACCAGGTCACTATGTGGTGGCTATTTACTGCGACAAAGGCCTTTTGGGCGCATCCAGCTTCAAATTGGCCTAGGAGCGTACACCTTGATTAAAAAAATCGACGTGTAAACGCTTCGTCCTGACAACCAACACGCCGCCTCGATGTTTTCAGGTGGTGTAGTTTTCTTTTTCACGTATTCAATGATCTTATGCACTTATTCAAAAAGGATAGCAAACGGTACAGTATTTTTTACTTAAAATGTCCAAGATGTCACGAGGGAGATGTTTTTGAAACGGGCAGTTGGTCGTTTGTTCGGTCGTTTGATATGCTGCAGCGCTGCCCCAAATGTGACCTCAATTACTTTCCAGAACCAGGATATTACTACGGCGCCATGTTTATTTCTTACATCTGGACCGGCTGGTTTTGTCTGCTCTTTGTCGCGCTTTTCCATTGGTGGTTGGGCTTTAGCCAAACAGTAGCCTTCAGTTTGCTGGGCGCTTTCATCGCCTTGAATTTCGTTTATATTTTTCGCATCTCAAGAATGATGTGGATCAACTTACATGTGCGGTATAATGTAAAAGCCATTGAAAAACACCGAGCTGTAAAGCCATAAGTGCCCGACGGCGTTTTAAAAAAAATGTAACTGGTTTGGGTATCACGCTGTCCGGCCCAACAAGATCCACTTTTTGTCTCAGACGCGACCACGCTAACCCGTTACCAAAAAAATATGTTTTTGGCTCATTGTAACGCATTTGCCGGTCAACAACATTTTTTTCCTGTTTTTTCGTTATGATGTTTTGTAATCCGAATTCATTCCTATTATGTCAAAAAACCAGGAGGCACAACACAACGTACAGGAACAACCTACAGCACCGCGCTTCCGGATGCTGGCTAAAACTTTGTTGCGACGGGTAGAAAATACCATTTTTGGCCTTATCCTGATCATCGTATCGCTGTACTTTCTGCTTCAAATGCCTGCCGTACAAAATTGGCTGGTCGCAAAAGTTACGACCTATCTCTCCCAAGAGTGGGAAACAACCGTTGCACTTCAACGGGTTGATCTTGAATTTTTTGACAACCTCGTTCTGGAAGGACTCTACGTGGAAGACGTAAAAGGCGATACACTTTTATACGCCGGCAAGGTGAGTGCCGGAATCAAGTCTAATTTTTTCGCATTTCTAGGCAAAGAAGTCGTTTTTAGCGATATTAACCTTTCAAATGCACGTCTCTTCATCCATAAATCTGAGGGCGAAATCAGAAATACCCTTAGTTTATTTCTTTCCAAAATCGCCGGTAACAATACCAAAAAACAAACATCAAAAAGTATCGTTTTGCGGGTTCAAAACCTACTGCTCAACGATGTGGTGATCTTGCGGGACGTGGAAACAAACAACAAACGCAATCCAAAGGTCATCGACCGCGAAAAACACCTCTTTAAAATACCTTTCGGACAGATCAGAATCAATGCCATAGACCTTGATAATGACCTAATAGACGTTGCTTCCGTGCACCTCGATGGACTGACGGTGGACCTCGAAGAATCTGAACGTCCAGCCACTTTGAACCCACCGGTACCTACTACCCCCGTCTCTAAATCCATTCAAAAAGCGCCAACACCACCTATTGTATTTAAAATTGGTACACTAATGGTGACCAATGGCCATTTTGAGATGGATAAATACGACGCATCCCCCACCAGATCATCCTTGCTCGATGTCATGGACTATGATCATTTAAACGTTCGTAGCATTGTACTTCAAGGGGAAAACTTCTCGTTCAACGACGAATTCAACAACAACAATTTTAAACTTTCAGGTACCATCAAGCACTTGGCGGCGCAGGAAGATTGCGGATTTTCACTTGTGCATGCCGAGGTTGGCCAATTGTCGCTGACCGATACGATGGCCAGCCTGGTTAACACAAAAATACAGACCAACAACACATCACTCGGCGACACCATACAATTCAAATATTCGGGTTATCGCGATTTTCGAAGTTTTGAAGACAGTGTTGATATGGACATACGGCTGAACCTTGGCTCTCAACTCCAATTGAGTGATTTGCGTTATTTTGATAAAAATATCGCAGAAAACGAATTTTTCAAAACAAATGCAACTGAAATTACCAGCGTCAAAGCACTTATACACGGAAAAGTAGATCGTTTGCGGGCGGATAACCTAGAACTTAGATTGGGCAATTCCACCTATATCGCCTGTGATTTCCGGGGGAATGGCCTCAACAGTCAGGGTACTCAAACACTCAATTTTGCATTTAAAGAACTGCGAACGGATGTCAATACCATTGGTCGGATTATTCCAGGATTCAAACCTCCAGATCAATTTCGCAAATTGGGCAGTATCGCCTTCAAGGGAGACTATCAACTTTTTGATGGTATTGACCATGTTTTGTATGGCGATATTTCCACCGATTTAGGTTCAGGAAGGGCCGATATGCAGCTGAATTTGAAGGCAGGCAAAGAAAAGGCTGTTTACAGTGGCGGACTTGAAATGAAACATTTTGATTTGGCCACCTGGACAGGTGATCAAAATTTTGGGAGGTCCACCTTCCGCGTAAAAATTGCAGAAAACTCTACCGGTCTTACGCTGCCAACCATCAAAGCAAAAATAACCGGTAAAATTGATACCCTTTCCTACCGTGGATACAGCTACCGGAACATTTCACTTGACGGATCTTTTAGGGAAAAAATATTTGAGGGTGTGCTCAACAGCGGTGACCCCAACGTAGATTTCACCTTTGATGGAACCATCAACTTGAAAGAAGCAATACCACGCTTTGAATTTAGCGCAAACCTCCGGCGCCTTGACTTGGGCGTACTCAATCTCACAGACAACGATCTGGTGTTGGCAGGAGATATTGAAAACCTTAGCCTGCAGGGAAAATCGTTGGATGAAATAACAGGATCAGCCACTTTGCGCCATTTTAAACTGCTACAAGATCGGGAAGAGTGGCACCGCATCGACTCTTTGCAGTTTTTTTCGAGTGTCAGGGCCGACGGGTCTAGGGTTCTGGGATTCAATTCAGATATCGCAAAATGTGCCCTTACCGGTAACTTTAACCTCAACAACCTGCCGCAACACCTGGCGTCTTTGATGCAGCAGTACTATCCTGCCTTTGCATCGCGTTTCGGTATCAAGGAAGAAACCCCAAACAACGGCACACTCAACGACAATTACGAACTGCAACTTCAAATACGGGACTCGAAGAACTTCACTAAAATTTTCTCAGATCAACTGGATACGCTTCGAAACCTGAATTTATCCGTTCGGGTCAACGCCAAAATCGGGTCATCAGACATCCTGTTGGAGGCTCCAGCGATCAAATTTGCCGGCATAACTTTTCATGACCCAAGCTTCCGGTGGAACAGTCTCCAAGACAGTGCTTGGTACAGTTTGCGACTACCAGGCACCAAGTTGTCATCGAAACAAAACTTACCCCCAATCTTGTTTTCAGGGCAGGTATTCAGCGACGAACTGCACTTTACCCTAGAGGCTTCAGAAGAGAACAGCCTGTATCTTGAAAACCTATTTTTAAAGGGAACCCTGTCAACGGTTGATTCACTTTGGCAAGTGCGTTTTAATACCTCCAAAATCAGTATGTTTAGCCAGGAATGGCGTATTGCCGATGAAAACTACATCAGATTTGGGCCCAATTACATAGAAACCAGAGCATTTGAATTTTTCAATGGCAATCAGCGTATTTCCCTGGAAGGCGGCAACAAAGGTCGAGGTATTAATTTTTCATTGACCAATTTTAACCTTCAAGAGCTCAATCACTTCCTTGATCCCGAAAGTTTGGTCATTGGCGGCAATATTTACGACTTTGACATTTCCGTTCAGGATGTTTTTCAAATGCAGGGAATGGAGGTCAGCTTACTGACCGATACGTTGTTTCTGAACGGCAGGCCCTATGGAATGCTATCCGGAAATGTTGAAATGGAAAACCTCACATCCCCGCTCTTTTATAAATTGTTTTTACAAAACGAGGGAGTTCAGCGGCTGAGACTTGCTGGTGCATGGCTACCCAATACCACGGAGCCATTTTATTCTGAAGTGTTTAAAACTGAATTAAAATCAGGTGAACTGTTTGCAGTCGCCACTATTCATGCATTGCCCTTTGAAATAGTGGAAATCTTCATCCCGGACATTTCCAAAACAGCCGGCTATTTAGATGCTAATTTGGAGCTTTCAGGCACACCTGATGGGGTAGGGGCTTCGGGAAACGTTCACATCACCGAAGGGCAGTTCCAAATTGACTATTTGAAATCCATGTTCTACCTGAAAAATCAAGCGGTCAGCATATCAAAAAATAAAATTGAAGTCACCAATGATACCATTTGGGACGCCAGTCAGTTGCACATGGCCATCGTACAAGGCAGTCTTGAACACGAATATTTCAAAAAATGGCGCGTAAATTGCACCATTGAGTCGCTGGACCGCGCTTTTATGATCCTCAATACCACCGCTGAAGACAATGAGTTGTATTACGGACAGGGAATTGGTTATTTTAAACTCTTGATTACAGGTTCTTTCACTCGAACCAATATGGTGATTGATGCAACGACCGGAAAAGATACCCGGTTGTACATTCCACTTTCCTCCACTTCGGATGCCAAAGAAGTCAGTTTTATTAAGTTTACCAACAAAGGCGTAGAAAAAAAAGATCCCATAAAAAACAAGGCATTCACCTTTACGGATCTGAAAGGATTGAATTTTGAGATGAATTTAACCGTAACCGACGATGCAGAGGTCCAATTGATTTTTGACGAACAAGCCGGTGACATCATCAAGAGTAGGGGAGAGGGCGATATTAAGTTGAGCATCAATCGAGAAGGTGAATTTAAAATGTACGGCGGGTATCGAGTACTCCGAGGAGAGTACCTATTTACCTTGCTTAATTTTGTGAACAAACCTTTTACCTTGGTTACCGGCGGTACCATCAACTGGTTTGGCGATCCTTATGGTGCACAATTGAATTTGGATGCAAAATATGACCAAAATACAGCCGTGTACAACTTCATCCGGGATGAAGTGGAATTGCTGACCAATGTTAAGGATGAGGCATCCAAAGCTACTAGGGTGGTGGTAACAATGCACATCAATGGAGATTTACTGAAACCGGATATTTCATTTGGCCTGGAATTTCCAAACATTACTACACAGCTTAAAAGTCTGACAGACAATAAATTAAGGCTTATTCGACAAGATCAGAGCGAGCTCTCCCGACAGATTTTTGGGTTGATTGTGATTGGGTCCTTTTTGCCTTCTAACACCGAGTTTGTCCAGTCGTCGGACTATGTCGCCTCTGCTTTTAACACGTTTACGCAAATGATCAGCAACCAATTCTCCAACTACCTTGCCGGACTTGCGGCCGAGTGGTTTAAGAATGACGTTTCCAGTATCGACCTAGACATTGTGTACAGTGACTACCAGAACGTACTCTCTGACCCATCACAATCCTTGGCTGCAGGAGGCCGTGAGTTGCAGGTGCGACTGAAAAGCGGTTTTATCAACGACAAAATTACCGTACAGGTAGGCTCTCAATTTGGATTGGGAGGCCGGACAAATTTGCCCATTTCCAACGGTTTATTGGGGGAAGATGTCAGTATTGAGATCCGGTTGACCGAGAACAACCAATGGCGTCTGAAAGTGTACCAGCGGACGGAACCGGACATATCCGGCCAACGGAGGGATCGGTATGGTTTGGGTGTCAGTTTTCAAAAAGATTACGACTCTTTCAACGACATGTGGAAAGGATTTGGGCATTGGATCGGCCATTAGTTGATGTATAATTTTTGTAGTAACTGGTTAGCGTGGTCGCGTCTGAGACAAAACATGGACCTTTTTGGGCCAGACAGCGTGCCACGCTAACCAGTTACAAAAAGTAATTGGTTAGCGTGGTCATTGTAAAAGCGCCTTTTTTTGTCACAGATACGACCACCGAGGGCGTTTTAGTGGGTTTTAACAAAAGAGTACGTCTTTTTCTCACTCATTATTTTTCTATAATTTATATTATGTTAAATAGCGACCCGAAATTGATGCGCGTATTTCAAAATCATCGCTGTACATTTGCACCTGTTTTTCAGACAAAACTACATGAAGAATTCATATTACGACCTGGTTGCGCAGACTTTTGATTTTCCACAAGATGGATTTAGCTTAAAATCAAACAGACTCTTTTTCAACGACATTGACCTTCACGACCTTATTCAAAGGTACGGAACGCCCCTAAAATTGACTTATTTGCCTAAAATTGGGGAGAAAATTCAATTGGCACGGAAACTGTTCAGGGATGCTATACAACGGTACAACTACAATGGAAAATACGTCTATTGTTACTGTACTAAAAGTTCCCACTTCGCATTTATCCTGAATGAAGTGCTGGAAAATGGTACCCAGCTAGAAACCTCGTCTTCTTTTGACATCGACCTTATTTGGAGGCTTTACAAACAAGGCAAAATCAACAAAGGCACCATTATTATCAACAATGGGTACAAACCAAGGCAGTATGTTGAGAGAATTGCCAATTTGATCAATGAGGGGTTTACCAATGTTATTCCTGTCTGCGACAATGAAGACGAACTATTTCAGTATGAAGAACTTGTACACAAAGACACCTGCAAAATTGGACTTCGTATGGCAACGGAAGAGGAACCCAATTTTGAATTCTACACCTCACGTCTGGGTATTCGACAGAGCGAACTAATCGCATTTTACACAGAAAAAATTGCCAACAATCCCAAATTTGAGTTAAAAATGCTCCACTTCTTTGTAGATGTGGGCATTAAAGATACCATATATTATTGGAGTGAACTAAAAAGGGGTATCAAAACGTACTGCCAACTTCGCAAGCTCTGCCCTACCCTAACCTGCCTCAACATTGGTGGTGGAATGCCCATCAGGAATTCATTGGGTTTTGAATTTGATTATGCCTACATGGTCAGTGAAATCATTCGCCTCATCAAGGAATATTGCGACAGCGAGGGGGTGCCAGAGCCTGATATTTTCTCAGAATTCGGAAAATACACCGTGGGAGAAAGCGGCGCCACCATTTTTTCTGTGATCGGTAAAAAACAGCAAAATGATGCGGAAGAGTGGTATATGCTCGACAATTCGCTGATCAATACCTTGCCGGACAGTTGGGGGATCAAAGAAAGATTTATTTTGTTGCCCATCAATCACTGGAATAAAGAGTACCAAAGAGTCAATATTGGCGGGATCAGTTGCGACAATGCCGATTATTACAACTCAGAAGCCCATATTAACCAAGTTTATTTACCGTCGTACGACGAAAAAAACGAAGAGCCGCTTTACATTGGGTTTTTCCACACCGGCGCCTATCAGGAATCGCTCAGTGGATATGGCGGGCTCAAACACTGCTTGCTACCAGCCCCAAAACACATTCTAATCGACAAAAACTATTACGGTGAATTTGTAGATACGGAAGTGTTCAAAGAACAAGACGCCGAATCCATGTTACAGATTTTGGGATACTAGTGCCGTGCCCAAGTACTTACTCGTATAAAACACTCGCACCCCGACGAATATACCTGCGCATATTAAACCAAAACGCGATGATCAGGTAAATAATCAATGGAGAGCCCATTCCAATAAATGAGGTGTAGATGAAGTACTTGCGAACTTCTACAGGCGCAATTCTCATCCGGTATCCCAATTGTTGGCATACGCCAAAAGCATGTCGCTCGATTAAATCTTTGAGCCAGTGTTGTATCATGTTTGTAAAAGTTGTTGAAAGACGGAACAAAATTAATCAAACGTGGTCATTTGTCCAGAAAATTCACTTGTTTAACTAATTGCGAAAATATTAACAGAAAACACTTCTTGGTTTCTGGTTAATATTCCAATTTTGCACGTCGCTTTTTTCTCGCGCTACTCCCTATTCAATTCTACAGAAACTCGCATCACAATTTCCAAAGTCTATTGTGACTGCATTCTTGGGTGTTTTTTGAACAACACCTGGTTGCTAAGTTAATTATGTTGCTCAGTTTTTTCATTTAAAAAAATTACAATGGTGATAAAGACGCTTATAGGTCAGTTGAGTTTGGCTTTTTTTCTACTATTTTTTTCATGCGCACTTTTTTCTCAAAACAATATTTCTGTCAATACGGTAGAGGAATCACTGGATTCTCTGGATCTGCTCACAGAAAAAGGTGATGTTGCACCTTTTGTTCTGTCGGACGCTGACTTTATGGAGAAAATGTCCACCCTTTCCAGTTGTGTGGATGTTCGAATGACAGATGTCGTTAAGGGATACATCAGAACATACACGCAATTTAAGTCGGACAAATCCAGAATTATGCTGGGTAAAAGACTTACCTATTTCCCCCTATTCGAAGAAAAATTCAAAGAATATGGCATCCCACAAGACCTGAAATACCTTTCAGTTGTGGAATCTGCGCTCAACCCCAAGGCCGTTTCCCGCGTCGGAGCAACAGGACTTTGGCAATTTATGCCTTCTACTGGAAGTGAATATGGCCTTCGGGCAAACAGTGCCGTCGAAGATCGCAGCAATCCTGTTAAAAGTACCGATGCCGCTGCCCGTCACCTGCGTGACTTGTACAAACAGTTCAACGACTGGGCATTGGTATTGGCTGCTTACAACAGCGGCGCTGGTCGTGTGAATGCAGCCATTAAAAGATCCGGCAGCAAAAACTTTTGGGAATTACAGCGTTTTCTACCCCTCGAAACCAGAAATTACGTCCCGGCTTTCATTGCAGCCACCTACATCTGCAATTATTTCCAAGTGTACGGGCTTACCCCATACGACCCAGATATGGACCAACAGTTGACCACCTACATCAATGTTTACGAGGGAATTTCTTTCCGCGATATTGCTGATGTGACGGGTGTATCCTATGAGGTGGTAAAGGACCTAAATCCGGGTTTTAAGCGGGATTACGTGCCGCCCACCAACGAAGGCCATTACGTTGTGGTACCGCTAAGGGTGATGCCTGCCTTCGTTCGATATTTAAATACCGTGAGCAATGCCAGACATTACGTCTTGGAAAACCCTGAAAACTATACCAGTCCAGATATTGGGGACGGGAGATACTGGCAAAGCACCGTAAACCTAAAAGAAAATGTAAGCGTGGAAGATTTCGCAAGCAGACTCGGTATGTGCGGTGAACACATTAAATCTTGGAACAACATAAATACGAATTACCTTTGTCCCGGTCAATCCATCAAACTGATACGCCCTGTTTTTGTGCAAAAGCACACGGCCATCCGAATCGATGCCCCAAATGCTTCCGTGCCCAAAGTACAAAGTACAGGATTGACACCCATTAAAAATGAACCAATATCAGGATCTAAAACAGGGGCAAAAAAACAAACCCTTGCGCCCGTTCAGACAGAAACACCCCGCATCATCCAATACCAATACCATACGGTTAAAAGAAATGAATCATTAGAAGACATCGCCAGGCAATATTCAACTTCCGTCGAAAGCCTTCGAAAACATAATAATTGCGCGGCAGTAAAATTTGGAATGCGCCTGAAAATCAGGGAGTTCTAACCTTTTTTCATTCCAATGATCAAAAAAGGCTCTAGGGAAATCTCCTTTGAGCCTTTTTTTTTAACCAAGTAAATTTTGTACCCGCTTCACATAATCAAGTACCAAATACCGCTATCTCATGCTCACACGTGCACTCATTATTGAAGATGAGCCGGAAGGCTTGGAAAACCTAAAAAATTTGCTCCGAATGTACTGTCCGGAGGTGGAAGTAGTGGCAGAGGGAGGATCAAACGCTGATTTGTTGCGCCTCGCCGATGAAAACGAAGACAAGTTTGATGTCGCATTTCTTGACATCGGTCTGCCCGATGGATTGGTGTTTCAAAGCCTCCAACAATTGGATGAAACACCATTTGACATTATTTTTGTGACGGCTTTCGACAAATACGCCTTGAGGGCATTTGAATTTGCGGCGATTGACTATGTGACAAAACCCATTGAGCGAGAGGAACTTATGCGTGCTGTAAGCCGTATTCGCCTCAAAAACTCTGAAACCAAAGAGCGGCTGGAAATCCTACAACAAACCTACAACGCCAATACCCCTAATGCGTTTGAAAAAATTGGGATTTCAGCCATGGATGGGGTTCATTTCGTGCGACTTGGGGAGATCATTCGGCTGGAAGCTGCTGATAATTATACCCATTTTTTACTGAGCAATGGTACCAAGATCACCGCAAGCCGTACCATCAAGGGCTATGAAGAAACCCTCGGAACCTTCAATTTTGTACGCGTACACAAAAAACACATCATAAACCTTAACTTCATGAGAACATACATCAAGGGGGAAGGCGGTTATATCGTGTTGGAAAACGGGGACACCATCGAGGTGTCCAGAAGAAAAAAAGCCAACTTAATGGAAGCGATGCGAAAATCACACGGCGAAATTTAACCAACATGTTCATCCACTACAAACCTATACATGGGATTTTTTGATAAGTTTTTTAGCAAAGAGAAAAAAAATGACCTCGACAAGGGGCTTGAAAAAACAAAGGAGGGCTTTTTTGACAAACTCAGCAGGGCCGTTGTCGGAAAGAGTACGGTTGATGTTGACGTGCTCGATGAGTTGGAAAGCATCCTGATTTCAAGCGACGTGGGCTTAGATACCACCGTGAAAATTATCGAACGTATTGAGGCCAAGGTTGCAAAAGACAAGTATGTCAATGTCGCTGAATTGAACAATATTCTTCGCGATGAAATTGTGGACCTCCTTTCGGAAAACAACACCCAGGATACAGAAGATTACGAAATACCCAAAGTCGCCAAGCCCTATGTTTTGCTGGTCATTGGGGTCAACGGTGTCGGGAAAACCACCACCATCGGTAAACTAGCCTACCAATACCAACAAAAAGGCTACAAAGTAGTGCTCGGCGCTGCAGATACTTTTCGCGCAGCTGCCGTTGATCAACTCAAAATTTGGGCTGATCGGGTTGGTTGCGACTTCTACTCCAAAGGAATGAACGCAGATCCCGCTGCCGTAGCTTTTGAAACAGCCAGCTATGCCCTTGAAAACAACTGCGATATTGCCATTATTGACACCGCAGGCAGGCTCCACAACAAAAGCCACTTGATGCTCGAACTGGGGAAAATTCACCGATCTATCGAGAAAAAAATACCCGGAGCGCCGCATGATGTACTCTTGGTACTCGACGCCAGTACCGGACAAAACGCGCAGGAACAAGCAAGGCATTTTACAGAAGTTGCACCCATCAGTTGCTTGGCGCTTACAAAACTCGATGGAACTGCCAAAGGAGGGGTCGCCATCAGTATCAGCGACCAATTCAAAATACCCATCCGTTACATAGGCGTTGGTGAAAGCATCGACAAATTGCAGATTTTCAACAAAAAAGCCTTCGTCGAAGCCATGTTCAGTGGCAAAAAACTCGGGTAATCTCCCTCAATAGTTGGGCCAAGTGGCTTGTAACTTCATGACACGCTCCAAAATGTCACGTACGCATCCCTCGCCTCCGTTGTATTCGGAGATAAAATCACAGGAAGATTTTATCTCCGGAACAGCGTCCGCAGGACAACAAGACAAACCCACACTGCGCAATACCGGCAGATCAGGCAAGTCGTCTCCCATATAGCATATTTCACTGGCAAGTAGGCCCGAAAGCTGTAAAAAAGACTTGAAAGCAGTCGTTTTATCGGTAATATTGGCGTAATACGCTTCGATTCCAAGACCCAACAAACGTTTTTTTGTACCCTCTGAACGACCGCCGGTGATGATACAGATGGGGTAATTCGACTGCCTTGCCCATTTTATTGCTTGCCCGTCGCGGATATTCATCGTACGCAACAATTCGCCTGATTCCGTTACTAGAACAGCATTGTTGGTCAATACACCATCAATGTCAAAAATAAATGCCTTGACGGCTTTCATCTTATCAAAGACATGGAGCAACTCAACACCCTCAATTGGGTGAGATTCAGGGTGATGTTGCATGCCTCCGATATTTATTTGTTGTTTGCTCTCCATTCATAGACCCATTTAGCCTGAATTTGTTCCAAGTGACCTTCATTGCTATCGTCCTTTACCCCCTCAAAATGAGGAATCTCCAAAATCCACTCGAGCAAATCTGTAAACCGTAGTCGGTATATTTTTCGCTCGTCGAATTCACTACCAAAACGCTCGTACAGCGCCATGGCAATATCCTCGTGATCAGCCCAATGGATGGGCATATTGTCAAATTCCTGAAAAGCCATTTGCTATGTACAATGTTTGATTGTTGTGTAAGATAGGTTAAAATGCTCAACGGTGGAAGAGCAATTAATAATGTCGGTTACAATATCCCGTATTGATCCCTCCTCACGCCTTGATGAAGGAAAAATTCGCCTCCCTAATTAATGGGCCATTGACTGGACGCGGCACTAGTGCTCATGCCCGATAATCCGTTTTTGATCTGGAATAGTAACTGAAATTTCAGCGCCTTCTTCCAAAACAATACACTGACACGCCAATCGACTTTCCAACCGAGGATTGAAAGCACGATCAATAAAATCCTCTTCTTTGTCAGAAATTTCCTCCAAAAAAACCTCCCCTTGGTCCACATATATGTGGCAGGTTGAACAGGCA
The DNA here is from genome assembly GCA_903933805.1 of uncultured Bacteroidota bacterium. Taxonomy (GTDB): domain Bacteria; phylum Bacteroidota; class Bacteroidia; order Chitinophagales; family Saprospiraceae; genus M3007. Next base: position 24,378 of record CAIZLM010000019.1, read on the forward strand.
CAAACACCGCCACAATTGTGGTTCAAGTGTACATCGTGCTCTTCTGTTATTTCCAGGATCGACAAATCCAAAAAATTCCCTGTCACTGTCTTGACGGGAATGTTACTGTCCTCAAATTGAAACCGAATAGTGGCCATACGTGGCAATTATAAATTTTAACCTCAAACAATACAATGCCGATATTGTTTAAAATTTGTCTTTATAAGCGAATAAAATAAACAATCGTTCCAGCCTCCATTGTACAATTGTTGATAAGTTTAGCCAAAAGAGATTTTTTATTCCTAAAGAAGTATTCAATTTTGCGGGGTAAAAAATTAGCGTTATATTTGAGAGAATTAGGCCTCTTGGATTTTTCAAAAAATGTACCTGGTTAGGTATCCTGATATACAAAAACGGGCTTCTTTAACATTTACGCAGCACTGACGATTTTATGGAATTTGGAACACATCAATCACACCAACCACAGGATTCAGCAGACGTAAAACTTTGGAAATTCAAAGAACTGCGTATTTATGCCTCAACGGAGTGGTTGGCAGACAATAAAAAAAAATACCGCCAGGTTTTTGACCGCTTGGAAACAAGTTATATTTATGCCGAACTTTCCTTCCAAAACAAACAATTTGATCTGGAGGACTGGGAAATCAATGTAGAGCTCAAATGTTTTTCCATCAAAAAACAACGGAAAGAAATTTGCGCCCTACCCTTCCGACGCAAGGTTAGTAAATATGACCCAGTAGGGTACATTCGCGAAGGTTGGGGCAATAAAATGGAAGGCGTTTTTTGGAAAAAAGGCGCTTACTATTGGGAAGCATGGATTGAAGGTGAAAAAGTAGCCACCAAATATTTCTACATCGAAGATGCCGGGCGTCCCATTACCCGTGGGGACAATCCCTATTGCCAAATCAAGTCTCTTCGGATTTATGAAGGGCCATACGACGATACGCCTGATTTCGAACGCACCTACCTCAAAAAGTTCCATGGTGATGAAACTCGGTATGTGTATGCGGAAATTATGCTGAAGAACCTACTGCCAACAAAGCAGTGGCAATGTGAACTCTTTATCAAATTTTACAACAACGCCCGGGAACTGAAGGGGCAGGTCGTGCGACTGCACAAAGTGGAAAAAGCGGAAGATGGTTTCAAGATAACCGCAGGATGGGGCAGCAACGTGAAGGGCTCTTGGCGGCACGACCTATACAGCACCGAGATTGTTTTCATGGATCATTTGGTCGCCGTGGTAACGTTTGAAGTTGGGGATGCCGTTGAAGAAGGCACAAACCCCGTCTTGTTGCCAGATAAGGGTCAACAGGTATTACTCGAACCGGAAGCAGAAGACACCCATACTTTTCAAGAAGTACTTGCAAAGTTGGATGTTATGATTGGCTTAAATGAAATCAAAGGAAAAGTCCGAGAACACGCCCAGTACATACAGTTTTTACAGATTCGTAAGGAACGTGGATTTGTGGAAAAAGACGGCATCAATGTACACGCTGTTTTTATTGGAAACCCAGGGACGGGTAAAACCACTGTCGCCAAAATGATGGGGCGATTGTATAAAAAAATGGGGTTACTTTCAAAAGGGCATGTACACGAAGTAGATCGTTCCGATCTGGTTGGTGAATATATTGGCCAAACGGCCCCCAAGGTTAAAGATGCCATCGAATTGGCGCGGGGAGGCGTACTGTTTATCGACGAGGCATACGCATTGGCCCGTTCTGCGGAAGACAGCAAGGACTTTGGCCGTGAAGTAATCGAAATACTGGTCAAAGAACTCTCCAATGGTCCCGGCGATCTGGCCGTTATCGTCGCCGGATACCCCAAAGAGATGAAAACTTTCCTGGATTCAAACCCTGGATTGAGAAGTCGTTTCAAACTCACGTTTGAATTCGCTGATTATCTCCCACAGGAACTGTCCCTGATTGCTGATTTTGCCTCCCAAGATAAAGAAGTCGCCCTCGCTCCCGATGCAAAATTACTGGTAGATGAATTGATCACCGAAGCCTATCGCTCCCGGGATCGCTCCTTCGGAAACGCCCGTTTTGTCAATGACCTGATAGATAAGGCAAAAGTTCAAATGGCACTTCGAGTTATGGGCCAGGCCGATGTGCGGAACTTGCCGCCCGAAGCACTGACCCTGATTTCAAAACCGGATGTCGAAAAAGTGAATGTCTCACACAAACGGCAACTCCCAAACATTCCGGTAGATGAAAAACTCCTTGCCAAAGCACTCCATGAACTTGATAGCCTCATTGGAATGCACAACATCAAACGAGATATCCGTGAATTGGTGGATTTGGTCAGGTTTTACCGCAATTCTGGACGTGACGTGCTGGGGAGATTTTACCTTCATACTGTTTTTGTCGGCAATCCGGGTACAGGTAAAACCACCGTTGCGCGCATTCTGACAAAAATTTACAAGGCGATTGGCGTGCTGGAACGTGGGCACATGGTTGAAACGGACCGACAAGGTCTGGTGGCCGGTTATGTTGGTCAAACAGCCATCAAGACAGCTGAACGGGTAGAAGAAGCCATTGGCGGGGTATTGTTTATTGATGAAGCATACTCCCTCAACAGCGCGGCTTCACGCGGCAACCACGGCGATTTCGGTGATGAGGCAATTCAGACGCTGCTCAAGCGAATGGAAGATAAACGGGGTGAGTTCTTTGTGTTTGTTGCAGGTTATCCAGAAAACATGGATAATTTCCTAAGAACAAACCCGGGGTTGGGCAGTCGTTTTGACAAGGCGCTGCGTTTTGAGGATTATTCTCCCGAAGAGTTGCTCGAGATAGCTTTGTTTATGTTCAGCCAAGAGGAGTACCGCGTGGATGAAGATGCACGGGAATACTTGGGTAAGTATATGGCCTTTTTACACCAATTTCGCGACAAGTACTTTGGCAATGCCCGTTTGGTACGCCAAGTAGTGGTTGAAGCCATAAAAAACCAAAACCTGCGAATTGCTGCTGCCAAACCACAAGATGAGCGCATGTTACAAGCCATCACCTTGGATGATGTCTCCACTTTCACTTTTGAAAAAGACAAGCTTAATTTGTTTGTTCGGCGCAGTATTGGATTTGGAAAATAACCCAACACAACGTTCACCGTAAATTGTCTGCGTTTCTGTTACGCCATTTCAAATGGACGTTGTACTTTTCCGGAAAAATAGCATGGCTTTTCTTTCCCAACGCTGGACATTGATGGGTATGGCCCTTATTATTGGGGTCGTATGTTTGGCAAATCTGTGTACTTCCGTCAATGACACAGATAAACCTTTGCCCAAGGTCGTCGATTTCAATTGGCACATAAGGCCCATCCTCAGCGACAGATGTTTCGCCTGTCACGGGCCTGACGAGGGCAAGCGAAAAGCCAATCTCCGATTTGACACAAGAGAAGGTGCTTTTTCTCCTGTTGATACGCTCAACGGCGTTCCGCGATTTGCGATTTTACCTGGAAATCCCGAACAAAGTCTGTTGGTTCAGCGAATATGCTCCAGCAGCCAGGATTCTATCATGCCCCCGTTAGACTCCCATCTCTCCCTCACGTCGTATGAAAAGCAACTGCTAATACGCTGGATTGAACAGGGCGCCCCATGGAAAAATCACTGGGCATTTACTGCTCCAGAACGCCCAAAGGTGCCGGAAGTTGCAAAAAATGGTTGGAACCAAAACCCGATAGATGCCTTTGTTTTAGAAAAACTGACGGAAAACGACCTCTCCCCTTCTGAAGAAACGGACAAAGCCCGCTTGCTGCGCAGGGCCAGTTTTGCACTCACAGGATTACCCCCTACCCCTGCTCAATTGCAGCAGTTTCTACAGCATGATGCGCCTGATGCGTATGACAAGGTGGTGGATGATTTGCTCAATACAGCTGCTTATGGCGAACGATGGACCATGTACTGGCTTGACCTCGCACGCTATGCCGATACCCACGGATATCAGGATGATTTACCGCGCACCATGTGGCCATGGCGAGATTGGGTCATCAATGCTTTTAATAAAAATATGCCTTACGATCAGTTCGTAACATGGCAATTGGCTGGAGATCTTTTACCTGATAAATCCAAAGAAACGCTGCTCGCCAGCGCGTTCAACAGAAACCACAAAATTAGCCAGGAAGGCGGAGTCATTGAAGAAGAATACCGGGTGGAATATGTCGCTGATCGTACCAATACTTTTGGAAAAGCATTCCTAGGGCTTACTTTGGAATGCGCCCGATGCCACGACCACAAATATGACCCCATTTCAACCCGCGAATATTACAGCACATTTGCCTTTTTTAACAACCTAGACGAGCGCGGATTTGTCCCAAATCTGGAGACTCCGAAGCCATATATGGTTATTTCAGCGGCAGATTATGATGGATCGTTGCCCTTTTTGAACAAACGCTCCGGACTCAAAAAACCGCAAGATACCATCCTGCAAATGGTGATGCAGGATAGCATTGGTCTTCGAAACACGTACCGCTTGGTTCGCGGAAAATATGACCAACCTGGGGAAATGGTGACCCCTACCCTCCCGGCAGCTGTTCTTCCTTTTGACACCTTGACTTTTCAACAAAACAGGCTTGGGATGTCTCAGTGGCTGTTTTCACCCGCTAATCCACTCACCGCCAGGGTCTGGGTGAACCGACTGTGGCAGGAGGTTTTTGGTCGTGGTATCGTACAAACCTCTGAGAACTTCGGCGTACAGGGCGCACTTCCCAGCCACCCTGAACTTTTGGACTGGCTCGCGGTGGAGTTCAGGGAAAGTGGATGGGACATCAAACATATTTTGCGGTTAATGGTCACATCCGCCACCTTCAAACAATCAGCTGTCGCCAATCAAGATCGTTTGGCCAAAGACCCAGAAAACAATTGGCTCAGCCGGGGTCCTAGGGTGCGTATGCCCTACGAATTTTTAAGAGATAACATACTGTCTTCCAGTGGTTTGCTGGTACAAGAACTCGGTGGTCCATCGGTCAAGCCATGGCAGCCGCCTGGCCTCTGGGAAGAAATATCAACAGAAAAGACCGCCAATGCTTTCCGCGGTGAGTACAGCTATGTTACCGATACCCTTCCAGAAAAAAAATACCGACGCAGTCTTTATACTTACCAGCGCCGTACCATCCCTCCGCCAACGCACCTCACTTTTGACGCCCCCATGCGCGACAACTGCGAAGTACGGCGTACACGATCCAATACCCCCTTGCAAGCATTGGTGCTGCTGCACGACAAACAAGTCTTGGAAGCTGCCGACGCACTAGCAGCTCTGCTGCTGCAAGACCCCCAACTGACAAATCCAACGGATCTGTTGAATGCCGCCTTTCAGAGAATCATGACCCGTGCACCTGATCCAACTGAAATGAGATTGCTCGTTCAATATTTTGAAAATGAGCGCGCCCGACCCGACCCGGATACCCTGCAAAAACCTTCCGTTTCGACGCAGAAAAATACGACGCCCAAGGACCAGAATGCACTAATGCTGACCATTACGGTCATTTACAACATGGACGAGGCCATCGTCATGTAACTACGTCCGCTACTTTATCTTACTTATGGAAGAACTAAAATACCACCTCAACGTCAATAGAAGAACTTTTCTACACCGTTCCGCCATTGGAATTGGTGGCTTGGCCCTGGGCGCTCTGCTGCAAGATTCCTGTAAGTCAGCCCATGATAATAGTAGGTTGTCCATGGGCGCACTTCCCCACTTTCCGCCCAAAGCAAAACGTATTATCTATCTTTTTCAAAGCGGCGCGCCTTCTCAACTGGAATTGTATGATTGGAAGCCAAAATTGAGAGATTTAAATGGCCAAGAATTACCAGCCAGTGTGCGAAATGGTCAAAGACTGACCGGCATGACGGCCAATCAAAAATCATTCCCATTGGTCGGCTCTAAAGTAGATTTCAAACAGTACGGCCAAAGTGGCTCCTGGTTCAGCGATTTGCTCCCACATACCGCGAAAATCGCCGACGACTTGTGCATCATCAAGTCGATGCACACGGAGGCCATTAACCACGACCCTGCCGTGACATTCTTTCAGACCGGCAATCAACAACCCGGGCGACCTTCTATCGGATCTTGGCTGAGTTACGGCTTGGGAAGTGAAAATAGCAATTTACCTGCTTTTGTGGTCTTGTTATCCCGTGGTAAGGGCAATATTCAACCACTGGCTTCCCGCGTCTGGGGCAGTGCCTTTCTTCCCAGTGAACATCAGGGCGTTCAATTCAGGGGCGGTGCTGATCCCGTTTTGTACCTCAACAACGCGGAAGGACTTGACAGTTTGAGTCGCAGAAAAATGTTGGATGTGCTCTCCCAATTAAACCACCACCAACTGGAAAAGTTTGGGGATCCAGAGATCAGTGCGCGCATCAGTCAGTATGAAATGGCCCACAGAATGCAGACATCCGTTCCGGACCTCACAGACCTGAGCGATGAGCCAGACAGTACGTTCAAACTTTACGGGGCAGAAGCCATGATTCCAGGCACTTATGCCGCCAATTGCTTGTTGGCAAGACGTATGTGTGAACGAGGCGTGCGGTTTGTCCAACTGTACAACATGGGATGGGATGCACATTCTGATGTGACCGGTATGACAAGCCGCCTTGCAAAGGACGTGGATCAGGCTTCAGCAGCACTGGTAACGGACCTAAAACAACGGGGGCTACTGGAAGATACCTTGGTTGTTTGGGGCGGCGAATTTGGCCGTACCAATTTCAGTCAAGGACTGATGGCGGATAATTTCGGCAGAGATCACCACCCACGTTGCTTCACGATTTGGATGGCTGGAGCAGGCATAAAAGCAGGTATTACCTACGGTGAAACCGATGATTTTGGGTACAACATCGTGCAAAACCCCGTCCATGTGCATGATTTCCAAGCGACACTGCTACACTTGTTCGGTATTGACCACGAGCGCTTTGTATTCCCTTACCAAGGAAGAAGGTTCAGACTCACCGATGTAAGCGGCTCGGTTGTGCACGATATTTTAAGTTGATCGGTACCTGATTTAGCGAAAAATGGATCTTTTGGGGCCTCATATTGTGCCAAACAACCAGTTAATTGCTATAAGTCAAATTGCAACTGGTTAGGTGGCACGCTGTCCGGCCCAAAAAGGTCCATTTTCCGCCATACTTCGCCCATTTTTTTGACCGTAGCGCTGGCTACGGCCTGCAAAAAATCCGATTCGTCTGGTCAAAAATAGTCACTTTTTCGTCTCAGACGCGACCATGCTAACCAGTTACACCAAATTTTCATCGTTAATTGTATGGAAAGAAGAACTTTTATGAAACAATCATCCCTCATCACCACCGGATTTTGTTTCGGGTTGAAGCCAGAACCAATCATCGGACATGGTAATTTTCAATACCGCATCAATCAAAATTGGTGCACAGCCAATCAAGCGGAGTTTCCAGTGAAAAACTGTCACGAAATGGCCATGGACAGCACTGGCAGAATCTTCATGACAACAGACGACACCCGTAACAACATCTTGATATTCAACAAAGATGGAAAAATTACGGGCGCTTGGGGACGTGATTATCCCGGCGCTCATGGACTTACGCTCCACAACGAAAACGGGATTGAATTTCTGTACATCGCAGATTATGAACGAAATCAGGTCATAAAAACAACCCTAGACGGAAAAGTCATCCAGCTATTCGAATGGCCTGCTGATTCGGGAAAATATGCCAACAAACAAGAATTTCATCCCACAGAAACTGCAATAGCGCCCAATGGAGATGTTTTTGTTGCGGATGGGTATGGAAAAGATTATATCGTCCATTATAGCCCAAATGGTACCCTGATCAATGTTTTCGGTGGTCCTGAACAATTGAAAAATGCCCATGGAATCGCTTTGGACACTCGGGACAAAAATATTCCTTGTTGGTTGGTAACTTCTAGGGCAGAAAACCAACTCAAAAGATTCAGCCTTGACGGTATTTTACTTGAAACCATCTCGCTGCCGGGTGCTTATATCTGTAGGCCTGTGGTGTATCAGGAGCATGTTTTCTTTGCAGTCCTCATCAGCCAGCTTCCTTGGGACAGTGGAACAGGATTTGTTTGCATTCTGGACAAAAACAACCGCGTAATTTCTGCGCCAGGTGCCAGTACGCCACGGTATGAAGAGGCATTGTTGCAACCGCTCTACCAAACCATCAAAGCTTTTAAGCACCCCCACGATGTTTTGGTTGATACGGACGACAGCATTTATGTTACACAATGGAACAGTGGCAACGTGTACCCTACCAAACTTACCCGTGTATCATGAATTTGTTCCTACGCTGCGTATTACTCTTTGTTCCGGCAATCATCAACGCCCAGTCGTTGCAACTCGCCCCACCCCAATTTCAAACTGAAGGTGTATTTTTCCGTGGAAAAACGCAGGCAATATTGTCTTTTGACCTCGAAAAAGCCAGTATTCACTACACGTTTTCCGGAACGCCAACCTTGCTATCGCCCATCTACACCCATCCTATTACTTGCCGTAAATCTTGTAGCATAAGCGCTATTTCAACCCATCCTGATTATCTGCCAAGTATCGTCACCCAAAAGCAGTTCATTAAGATAACACATCGTCCCAAAAAACTGAATTTGTTAACGCCACCCCATAACAATTACCCCGGACAGTCGGCAAAATCACTGTTCGACCTAAAAAAAGGGAGCCTCAACCTTCACGATGGGGACTGGCTGGGTTTTGAAGGGGATACCGTTGTCGTAGAGTCGTTTTTTGAGCATAAGATCCATTGTAAGTCCATCATAATCAGTACGCTATCAGACCTGAATGCCTGGATACTACCCATGCGTAAGATTACTGTTTTTGGTGAAAATGCCCATGGAAGTTGGGAAAAAATTGGAAGTTGGGAAGCTATGGATGGAGCTTCAATCCCAAATAGCCCGGTTAGTTACGCTACTTTCCAAGCCGTCGAATTGCAGTATTTCATCACCAATAAAATTAGACTTGAAATCATTTCCTTTGGAGATTTGCCCAATAACCACCCCGGTAGCGGCAAGCCAGCCTGGCTGTTTTTAGATGAAATTGTCTTTCAGTGATGCAATGGCGATTTAGAGCACGGGCGGAATTTCTTAAGTGGGTCAAAAAAATTTTTTCACTATTTTTCGGACACGCAGACCGAGCCATTCTCTCTTATTAAGTCTAAATTACAATAAAATCCTCGTATTACCTCCAGCCAAAAACTGCGTTTTTGAGCGAACTATTTCCCAGATATGATACAAATAATAGGCCATTTCCATCCATTGCTCGTTCACCTACCGATCGGTATGCTCTTGCTGGCATTTATGTTGGAGTGCATGGCGCGTTGGTTCCGCCAGCATCAACTACGACCAGCTATACGGGTTGCACTTATTTTGGGGTTGTTGTCAGCGATGTTGAGCGCATTGACAGGATGGCTACTCGCAGAAAACCCGGAGTATGATCCATTGCTCTTACAGCGACACCGTTGGTCTGGTATTGGTACCTTAGGCGTGTTTTCCTTAGTCGTCTGGTTGAAACAATCGGGAAAATGGTACTTTCCTGCGTTTTGTATCGGCGTTTTAGCACTCCTGATCACGGGGCATTACGGGGGTAGTTTGACCCACGGGGAGCACTATCTATTTGAAAGCGACAACTCAATTCAGGAAACATTAGCCCCGGCACCCTCCCAAGTTCGGGAAGATATGCCAATGTATGCCGGTATGATCGAACCCATTTTGAAAAAAAAATGTATCTCCTGTCACCGGGCAGAAAAAAGCAAGGGCAATCTAATACTCGATACGGAAGAAGGCATTCTGGCAGGCGGAAAGCACGGAAAAATCTTCATCCCGGGCAATCCGGACAGCAGTAACCTCATTCGCAGAATACACTTGCCAATGGTGGATGAACAACACATGCCTCCTTCCGGAAAGCCGCAACTGACGGATATTGAAATAAAACTACTCGAATGGTGGATCGCTTCCGGCGCAGATTTCAAGGCCTTGGCAAAAGATCATCCCATGCCCAAGGCATTGGAGGCTGCCCTTGGAGCATCAACGGTGGCTCCAAATCCTGTTTTTTCCTTGTCTGTTGACCTTGCGCCAACGTCCGCCGTCAGAAACCTAGAACAACTCCACGTCAAAGTTCAGTCACTGGGACAAGATATGCCCTGGCTAATTGTTTCACTGGCTGGTCAGCAATATCTTACAAAAGACCATTGGAAAGCCTTGGGGGCCATTTCAAATCAATTGGTTGAACTGGATCTGTCACACACCGATGTACTTGACGCTGACCTTTCCGGCAATAATTTTCCGCACCTGACCCGATTAAACTTGGCGCACACAAAAATAGGCAATGGTGCCGTCAAATGGATAGAAAAGTCGCCTTACTTAACCTCTATTAACCTGACCAACACCGCCATTGGCGATGAATTACAGACAATTCTGACCAAACTTCCACACCTAAAAAAATTGTATCTCTGGCAAACCAACATTACGCCGGAAGCAATCGCCGTTTGGAAAAAGCAGTACCCACAGCTTTCTATAGAATCAGGTCAGGAGGTTTCATCCGACAATCCGCTGGTGCTACCAAACCCCAAGCTACTCTACGCTCGATCCTTCTTTGACGATACCATGCACCTTGAACTGAACTTCCCTTTCAAGGGGGTATCCATGTATTATACCCTGGATGAAAAGGCCGTACCATCCAATCAATCTACTTTATACCAAGATAAAATCGTAGTAACCCAAACATCTCACCTGCGGTGCTTTGCGTCAAAAGTCGGCTGGCAGGATTCGCCCATCATGGAAGCTGTTTTCGTAAAGAAAAAATTCACCATTGCCGGCGCCACCATGGACAGGCCGCCTTCTCCCAAATACCCAGCCAAAGGCGCTGCATCGCTCATTGACGGGCAAATATCAGACGCACAAGGCGCTGATTCCTGGCTTGGCCTGGAAGGTGATCACCTCGATGCGACACTGGACCTCGGGCAGGTCAAAGACATCGGAAAAGTGTTTGTACATTGCCTTGAAAACAACAGTCCCTGGATTTTTCGTCCAACCGCCATCAGCGTCCAAACTTCCCTGGATGGCAAATCTTACAAACAGCAGGGAACGGAGCATTTCGCCCCCAATACCTCCATGGGCGATCAAAGCGTACACTTGCTGGGTTGTGTTTTCCACCAAAATACCAATGCTAGATTTGTAAAGGTTCATGTGGAAAGCCCCCTCAAAAATCCCGTTTGGCACCCCGGGAAAGGTCAAAAATGTTGGATTTTTGTGGATGAAATAACGGTAGAATAGAGGCTACTTGGGGAGGTTTTTACTTGGTTTGTAAATCGAATGTCCCCAATATCAAGGTACAATATGAACATTCCAGTCTCAAACCGGTTTTTCTGAAGATGAAAAAAATTGTTGTTGCGATTTCAGGCTCTTCCGGAGCCGTGTATGCCAAAGTGCTGCTGGACAGGCTGGTAACCCTACAATCACAGGTTGAAGCAGTAGGCGTTGTCATGTCTGACAACGCTCGGTTAAATTGGGAACTTGAACTCGGCAAGCCAAATTTTGATCTTTACCCATTTCAATTCTATGATAAAAATGATTTTTATGCACCCTTTGCTTCAGGCTCTGCAAAATATGATACCATGATTGTTTGTCCCTGCTCTATGGGGATGCTGGCGCGTATCGCAACAGGTGTCAGCAACGATCTTATCAGCCGTGCAGCCGATGTTGTTTTAAAAGAGCGTCGAAGGCTGATTCTGGTCACCCGGGATACGCCCCTGAGCCTCATCCACATCAACAATATGAAAACGGTTACGGAAAGTGGTGGAATTATTGCCCCTGCTTGCCCCTCATTTTACGCACAACCTATTGGAATTGAAGCGATTGCAGCCACTGTTATTGATCGCGTACTAGATTTGGCCGGTTTCGAACTAAACAGTTACCGCTGGGGAGAAACCCATTGATGACCATTTCATTTTTGTAACTACTTACTACTTATTAACACCGTGTTCTTAAACCATGATGATTTTCAATCGTCCACTTATTTTGGCCTCAAAAAGTCCGAGGCGCAGCCAACTCTTGCGGGAAGCAGGGTTTCAATTTAGGGTAGAAGCCTTTGATGTGGACGAATCTTTTTCCCCGGAAATGATCTGTGAAGATGTCGCGCCTTGGCTCGCTCAAAAAAAAGCACTTGCTGCAGCGCACCTTATACTAGATCAGGAGATTATCCTTGCTGCCGACTCCGTCGTAATCCTAGACAATCAAATATTCAATAAGCCGGCCGACTACACAGATGCCTGCAACATGATTCGGGCGCTCTCCGGAAAACAACATACCGTGGTTACCGGTGTTTGTCTGTTGGCAAGGGAAAAAGAGGTAGTGCTGGCAGCACATACCAAGGTGTGGTTTGACCGTATCTCTGATGAGGAAATTGATTATTACTTGCGTACCTGTGAACCATTTGACAAAGCAGGATCCTACGGTGCCCAGGACTGGATTGGCCATTGTAAGATTACAAGAATAGAAGGCACTTTTCAGAATGTCATGGGATTACCGGTTGATCTCGTGTACGCGGCGCTTGCTGAATTTTGACCATGAGAATTATTTTTACTGTTTCAAATGATCTGAGCTACGACCAACGGATGCACAGAATCTGTCATTCCTTGGCATCCAACCACTTTGATGTAATGCTGGTAGGGCGCACTCGCCCCCACTCTATTCCACTAACAACCAAAGCTTTCAGACAAAAAAGGCTTTCCTGTATTTCTCAAAAAGGCTTTCTTTTTTATGCTGAATACAATGTCAGATTGTTTCTTTTTTTGCTGTTTCAAAAAAAGTACGATGCCATTTGCTCCATTGATTTAGATACGTTACCTGCTGGATTTCTAGCGTCCATCCTTCGACAAAAAAAACGGGTATTTGACGCCCATGAATATTTTTCCGAAGTGCCAGAGGTGGTCAACAGACCGATGGTAAAATCTTTTTGGGAAATGATCGCCCGCAGAATTTTACCACATTACAAACATGCCTATACCGTGGGAAAACATTTGGCGGCAATATTTGAGCAAGCGTACCAAGTACCCTTTCAAGTCGTAAGAAATGCCGCAGTATTGTCTGAGCACAAACCCGACAACCATACCTCCAGCCAAAAGATACTCCTGTACCAAGGTGCTTTGAATGAAGGTCGGGGGCTTGAAGCAACCATTGAAGCCATGCAATACTTGGATGGCATTACCTTGGTGCTGGTTGGCGAGGGCGATCTATCAACCAAACTTCGAACTTTGACCGACGACTTACAACTGGGGGACAAAGTCGTTTTTAAAGGATTTATGGAGCCCATTCAACTTAAGGTAGTCACGCAACAGGCCTGGTTGGGCATTAACTTGCTTGAAAACAGGGGGCTTTCTTATTATTATTCGCTGGCAAATAAGTTTTTTGATTACGTACAAGCAGGTGTACCAATCCTAACCATGGATTTTCCGGAATACAAGGCGCTCAACCAGGAACACGAAGTGGCCTACTTACTTTCGGAGCCTAAACCCGAATTGATCGCAATTGCGATACGCAACATGCTTTTTGAGCCGAATTATTACGAAAAATTGCAACAGAATTGCCTCGTCGCGCGTAATTTCTGGAATTGGTCACAAGAGGAAATAACATTACTCCGTATTTGGAGCAGTATTTAAGTCAGTTGATTTGGCTGTAGCCAGCAAGGCAGTAGGCGTTTCAACAGGTGACAAACCAAGTAGCTGTGCCACTTTCGCCATCACCACACCAGGCCCTTCCCCATTCTTCCGCATGGCATGGAGGGAATATGAGCCAGCGGATTTAGAAAGCTTGGCTCCAAGCGAATCGTAGAACAAGGGATGGTGCAAAAACTGAACATGTAGGAATGAAGTCTCGTTCAGACATCTTGCAATATAGCGTTGAGCAGTAGTGGAAGAGGCCAAATCACCCCCTCGTACAACGTGTGTGATTCTAAAAAATACATCGTCTGCAAAACTGGCAATTTGATAAGCAGGAATACCATCCCGTCTTCGAACCACGAAATCGCCCAAATCCAACTCTTCGTCTGAAACAATACGCCATGCAACGTGCAGATCGTCTAGGGTTAATGGAAGGTTATGTTCAGGGAGTATTTCATCATTCAGCGCGCGTTCTAGGCGTGATTTCGAACAGGGGAAAAGCAGTTTTCGATCCCTAAGTTGTTCCAAAACACCCTTGTAAAGGGGCAGTCTCAGGTGCTGAGACCACCGATTTTCAAATTCCAAAACAGGATCAATGTTGCCAAGCAAACCAGGGCCTTCATCCCAATCAAGCCCTAGCCAAGCAAGACTCTCAAAAATATCTGCTACATATTCAGGTCGTTTGCGCGCTGCATCCAAATCGTCAATCCGAAGCAATATCTTGCCGCCGTTGAGCCGAGCAACCAGCCAGTTGAGGGTAAAATTCACAGCGTTACCCAAATGTAAAAAGCCCGAGGGGGTCGGTGCAAACCGCAAACGACATTCGGCCCCAATGGCATTGGAAAAATTGAAGAACAACTGGGGGAACACGCTATTGTTCTTGTTGCTTTTGTTCAAACTCGCGGATGATCTCTTCAGGTGTTTTTCCCAGCATGGTTAGGGACGTTTTCGCATCATCTGCAAAATCTGGGTCGTTGGGATATTGTTGAAGGAATTGTTCGTAGGTCTGCTTGGCTTTTACCAAGTCATTCAGGTCATTTTCATAGACAAATCCGATCATGAAAAGCGCTGTAGGAGCCTTTTTATGGTTCGGTAATCCATTGACCACTTTTTGGTATAATTCAATGGATTTTTGAGGATTGTCGATGGTTTTGGCAAGCCCCGCTGCTTTCAACAGCAGGTCAACATATTGATCTGGATTTATTTTTTCCAACAAAGCCGCCAATGTTTCAGAAATTTTGATGAATTCGGAGGCCTTTTGGGTGTTGGTTACATTGGCGCCGCCCATCTCTTTGTCTAACACAGCAAGTTTTTGCTGGAGTTCCAATGTTTTATCCTCGGACTTTCCGGGGTTACAGGCCATAAAAAAGGGAAAACAAAGTGCAAGAATTAGTAATTTTCGCATGGTTACAGCTATAACAAGTGTTTATTTTGAATGGGTGATGGTACGATCAGTCGTGGAAGATTAAAGGTATTCAAAAGCGCCGTAAGGACTTTCCACCAGCACTTTTTCACCTTGTGCGGGGATAACTTTCCCTATAATTTGAGCTTCAATACCAAAATTTTCTGCTACTTGCATGACAGTTTCTGCATGTCGCGCGGGCAAGTATATTTCCATTCGATGCCCCATGTTGAATACCTGATACATTTCACGCCAAGAGGTTTCACTGCTTTTCTGAATCAGATTAAACAACGGTGGTACCGGAAAAAGGTTGTCTTTGACGATCATCGCATTCTTGAAAAATTTCAAGACTTTTGTTTGTCCACCACCGGTGACATGGATCAATGCATGAATTTCTTTTCGGTGTTCTCGAATCAATTCTTGTAAAACAGGAAGGTAGGTTCTGGTGGGTGAAAGGAGCAGTTTTCCTACTGTAGTAAATTGATTATCAGGAAGTTCAAATCGATTGGTCAGCAATTGGTTGCCCGAATAAACAACATCGGTAGGAAGGTTAGGATCATAACTTTCAGGATATTTGTCAGCATAAACACTAGATAAGACGTCATGGCGGGCTGCTGTTAACCCATTGCTGCCCATTCCACCGTTGTACTCATGTTCATAGGTACTTTTCCCATACGACGACAATCCAACCACCACGTCACCGGGGCGAATATTGGGGACAATAACGGCGCTCCTTTTCATGCGGGCAAAGGCAGTATATCCAACGTCGATCGTGCGCACGATATCGCCCACATCAGCGGTTTCGCCACCGGCCAATTCAATGTTTACCCCGTGTTGGCGCATTGAATCAGCAAAATCAGACGTACCGCGGATAATCGCTGCGATGACAGCCCCTGGGATCAGCGTTTTATTTCTGCCAATCGTACTGCTCAACATAAAATTATCTATACAACCTGCGCAAGCCATATCGTCAAGGTTCATGACAATAGCATCTTGCGCGATGCCAGCCCATACAGAAAGATCTCCGGTTTCGCGCCAGTATAAATACGCAAGACTTGACTTGGTACCTGCTGTGTCAGCATGCAGGATATTGCAATATCGGCTGTTTCCAGCGGCTAAATCAGGCAGTATTTTACAAAAAGCCGTGGGAAATAATCCTTTGTCCAGATGTTCAATTGCGGCATGTACTTCTTCTTTGGAGGCAGAAACGCCGCGTTTTTCGTACTTTGTCATGTTGTGTTGTTGAACGACCATACAGAACTACTTGTCCCAGGATCTGAACATTGAAGTTTGGTCGTAAATATGGGAAAAAATTGACTTTTCCAGGTCAGTAAATTGTTGATTTCGACGCTTCATAACGATGGCCGCTGTGTCACAGGCATCGGAAAATTTATGGGTTCGGTAGTTTAAATTCCCGCCCCATGTAAAGTCGGGAATAAAATTTCTTGGAAAACCAGCCCCAAATACATTGGCGGCTACCCCCACCACGGTCCCCGTATTGAACATGGTATTAATGGCACATTTGGAATGATCGCCCATGATGAGGCCTACAAACTGCTCGCCGGATTTTTCAAACCCTGCTGTTTTATAGCTCCACAATTTCACCTCCGTGTAATTGTTTTTCAGGTTAGAATTGTTGGTGTCGGCGCCCAAGTTACACCATTCACCGATTACAGAATCGCCCAAATAGCCATCGTGGGCCTTGTTGGAGTTGGCAAAAAAGATGGATCTTGTGATTTCACCCCCCAAGCGACAACCTGGCCCAAAAGAAGAAGGACCGTAAATTCTGGCGCCCATTTTAACGATGCAATCGGCGCCTATTGCGATGGGGCCACGGAGTGAAGATCCCTCCATAACCTCTGAATTTGACCCAATGTAAATAGGCCCTCCATTGGTATTCAGGATACAACATTCCATTTTTACGCCATCTTCCAAGAAAACCATTTCCGGCGGTCCGATAATTTGGTTGCTTTGAGCTATTTTGTGCGACTTTTTTCCTTTGGTCAGCAGGCTAAAATCATCCAACAACGCCAATTCATTCAATCTGGTCAGTTCCCAGAGGTGATTGACATAATAAACTGGCACTTCTGATTCAATTTCCCGGCCTTGGAGTTCAGATATTTCTTCCTCTTCAATCAAAGACTCAAATCGCGCTTCATTCAAGCGAGCAGCCACCAACTCCCCATGGAACAACAGCGCTTCGTTTAGTTGTAGCTGTTTGATTCTTTCACACAATCGGGCATTGGGAAGTAACCCTCCATTGATGATAAGGTTCTCATCTTCAATATGAATGGGATATTTATCTTGTAAATATTCCTGGGTAATATAGGAAACGGAACCATGTAGCATGCGCTCCCATTTTTCACGAAGGGTCAAAATACCCAAGCGCAATTCGCCCATGGGCCTTGTAGCTGTGAGCGGCAAGAGTTGGTCGCGGGCATCACTGTCAAATAGAATGATATTCAACATAGAAATTGATTATAAAATGAACGTGTAAGTGGGAGCAATAACTGCCCCAAAAGTAGGGGGATTCATCCACAAGGAAATAAAAAAGAGTCCCAATATGCATGTAGCGTATCGGGACTCTTTGGAAAGGCAGGTATTCCCGAAGGAAATTATTCAGGAACCTTTTCAACTTTTGCGAAACTCGCAAATTTCTTGTTGAACTTGTCAATTCGACCTGCGGTGTCGACGAATTTCATTTTGCCCGTAAAGAAGGGGTGGCTGTAAGCAGAAATCTCCATTTTGATCAACGGGTATTCCTTGCCATCTTCCCAGGTTACCATTTCTTTTGAGTTGGCACAAGATTTACCCAAAAAGGATTCGTCTGTGGAAATGTCCTTGAATATTACCGTGCGGTAACTGGCCGGGTGGATATCTTTTTTCATACTGTTGTTGGCTAAAATTTTATGGTAAGCCTGATTCACATTAATTGAGCCGCAAAAGTAACACATGCCGGGCATTAATTCAAAATATTTTTCCAATAAATTACTTTTTTGTTCGATTTATGGGCGCTAATCCATAAATCCTAACTTTTTGTGGTTTCACCCACCCGCAATAAAAGCAATTGATGCAGTTTCCACACCTGTTGAACCAAGGAATGTTGCCCGTCATTCACAATGATACCATCTGCCAATGCAACTTTTTGGATTTCAGGTAGTTGAGCCTGCATTCTAGCCAGAACCTGCGCTTCGGTGCTGTTGTCTCTTTCAACGACCCTTTGAACCCGCAGTTGTTCCGGAGCAGTAACAACAACCAGAAAATCAACATATCGATGGCCGCCGCTTTCCACCAATAGAGCCGCCTCTTTGATCGTATAGGGGTATCCAGCCACCGTTTTGTCAGAATGCCAAGCCCGACTGTGCTTTTCAACCGCCGGGTGGGCTACCGCGTTCAATGCCGCAAGTTTTTCCGGATTGCTGAAGGCAAACTGGGCCACAAATTTCGTGTTGTAGTCGCCTTCCTGCGTATAAGCTTCGAGTCCAAAAATATGTGTAACGGCTTTTTTAAGTTCTTTGTCATGGTTCAACAGCCATTTTGCCCAATAATCAGCATCGTACACAGGAATTCCCAAGGATTCAAAAAGACGACACACGGTGCTTTTCCCACTTCCTATGCCACCGGTAATGCCCACGCGGAAGCCGCGATGATGCGCTTTCTTCATAACCAAATACACGATCAAGTTAAACAATAGAAACAAAACAACAACTGGGTTGCAGGGTTCATGGACAAGATTCAGGAATTTAAGAGTACCTTCGTGCTAAACTGAACAAAGCAACAGATATTACCATTGGAATGGATAAGTACGTTTTCTATTTTCAAGACGAAAACCTGAATGCAGAAAAAGCATTGCGTGGTACATTGAAAATGATCGTCGGCACCGATGGCATTTCCATTGTGGCCCTCAGTGCAGAAAACGACCTGCTGGGGTTGGAGGCCATTCAGATTTCAAACGACAGCGCCAACCGACAATTTGTCAATGTAAGGTTTCGTGAAATATTGGCTGGAATAAAATTGTTGGATTATCGTTTTGGTACAGTTCGGACGGCACTATCCGTCCCACTGGTCACCTTGGTACCAGATCGGCTGTTTTCATTCCAAGACCCAAAAAAATATTTCCAATTATTACATCCTACCAACATCCAGGAAGTGCTTTTCGATCAGGAAAAATTGGCTTCCCTTGACTGTCATGTTGTTTGGGGGGCGGCAATTGAATTCCAAGATTTTGTAAACCGCTACCAACCAAGGCACCTTTCAGCGGCCCTCATCAACAACTACCACAACCTGATAGGCGAAGATACACATACTGTTTTTTTGAATATTAGAGACAATGTGGCCCAAATAACGGTTTTCCATCAGCGGAGCCTTCTTATTTACAACACATTTGAATTTGCCAAACCCACAGACCTGCTGTATTTCGTCATGCTTATTTACGACCAATTCAAACTCCGGCCTGAAGAAGCTCCGCTTCATATTACCGGCGCCTTGTTGGCAGAAAGCGAAGGGTACAAACTATTGAGCAGGTATATTCGACACTTGGCATTTATCACCCCAACATCACTGCCGAAACTCCCCAAAGTCGCGAATAAAATACCCGGACACTTTTGGTTTGATGTGCTTAGTCTTTAACAATCAACGCTGGATATTTCGAAAGGCCAAAACAGCCCAGCGTCAGTATCAAATCATTTTCTTGACATGAGGATTATAGGAGGAAAATTCAAAGGACGCAGGTTCAATCCACCTGCCGACAACTGGCCCACCAGGCCCACCACAGATTACGCCAAAGAAGCACTGTTCAACATTCTGAACAATCTTATTGATTTTGAGGAAACCAAGGTACTGGATTTATTTGGTGGAACTGGCAGCCACAGCTATGAATTCGTTTCCCGCGGATGCGAAGACGTTACGTATGTGGATAAATTCCCGGATGCCGTACGGTTTGTGCGCAAAACAATCCAACAACTCGATATTGAAAAGCAGATCAAAATAGTTCAGATGGATGTTTTTCGATTTATTGAACATACATCTAACCAGTGGGATTACATTTTTGCAGGCCCTCCTTATGCCCTGCCCACCATTGATACCATTCCGGACGTCGTATTTGACAAAAACTTGTTGTTGCCGGACGGCATCCTCGTGCTGGAGCATAATCCGCACCACGATTTCTTGGAACATCCCCGGCTCATAGACGTTCGAAACTACGGAAAAACAATTTTTAGCTTTTTTAAGAATTCTATTGCGTGATTTATTTCAAGAATGTCTTGTAAAATAAAATGGGCGTCGTACATTTGCGGCCGATTAAAAAAGACGGCGCGATAGCTCAGCTGGTTAGAGCGTGCGATTCATAATCGCAAGGTCGGGAGTTCAAGTCTCCCCCGCGCTACAAATTATTTATTATTGCCTGATTGTGTCATACAATCAGGCACTTTTTTTTGTCATCCTATTTTGTAACGGGTTAGGTTTGTTTTTCTGGTACGTAACTGGTTAGCGTGGCCGCGTTTGAGACAAAAAATGGGCCTTTTTGGGCCA
>CAIZLM010000020.1 GCA_903933805.1 uncultured Bacteroidota bacterium
GGAGGGCGCCCCCATTGCTGCCGACGGCGAGATAATACGTTCCAATGATTTTTCCGTGAATGAATCCATCCTCACCGGCGAGTCTTTACCCGTGTACAAGGATACCGGCAAAGAAGACCGTTTCATTTACTTGGGCGCCTCGGTGGCGAGTGGATTGGCTGTCGCGACCGTCACTGCGATAGGCGTCCATACAAAACTGGGAAAAATTGGTAAAAGCCTGGAAGATATCAAGGAAGAGGAAACGCCTTTGGAAAAGCAGATCCGTAATTTTGTACAGAAAATGGTGGTGGCAGGAGCGGTCATTTTCACCTTTGTTTGGGGCCTGAATTATGTTGGGTCCCGCGACATACTGGACAGTTTACTCAAGGCCCTGACACTTGCCATGAGTATTTTACCGGAAGAAATACCGGTTGCTTTCACCACCTTTATGGCACTCGGTTCGTGGCGGTTGATGAAAATGGGGGTCGTGGTAAAACAAATGAAAACCGTTGAAACCTTGGGGAGCGCTACCGTGATATGTACCGACAAAACGGGCACCATCACGGAAAACAACATGAGCCTTGCAAGACTGTTTGTATTGTCGTCCAGGAAGATTTACAACCCTAATGAGGACCTAGAAGATGGCGCCAAGGAACTGATTCGACTGGCGATGTTTGCCAGCGAACCCATTCCATTTGATGCCATGGAGGTAGCGTTGCATGACGCGTATGTTGCCACTTGCGCCGTTGATGAACGCGTACAATACAAAATGGTGCATGAGTACCCGCTGGACGGCATCCCACCATTGATGACCCATATTTTTGAAAACACCTTGGGGAGCCGCATCATTGCTGCAAAAGGAGCGCCGGAAGCGTTTTTGGGCATATCTTCACTGACTGACCTTGAAAAAGAACACATTGAAGACGCTGTCAATGCGTTGGCAACAGAGGGCTATCGTGTTTTGGGGGTTGGAGAATCTTCGTTTTCAGGCGATGATTTTCCGGAAAGCCAACACCGCTTTTCGTTCGTATTTAAGGGCATCGTCGCTTTCTATGATCCGCCGAAGAAGAATATCCAAGCCGTGTTGGAAGAATTCTACACGGCCGGTATTGGGGTGAAAATCATCACGGGTGACAACGCTGCCACAACGACCTCCATTGCCAAACAAATTGGCTTCAGGGGCTACGAAAACAGTATCTCCGGCAACGCATTGATGAACCTGGACGCGGCGGAACTGGAAAAAGTGGTGCGGGAAACCCAAGTATTCACCCGAATGTTTCCGGAGGCAAAACTAAAAATCATCAATGCCCTGAAAGCTAACAACGAAATCGTTGCAATGACTGGTGATGGTGTAAACGATGGCCCCGCCCTTAAATCCGCGCATATTGGGATCGCCATGGGCAAAAAAGGCTCTGAAATTGCCAAGCAAGCTGCTTCACTGATATTGATAGAAGATGACTTGTCAAAAATGGTGGATGCCGTGGCCATGGGCAGAAGAATTTATACCAACCTAAAAAAAGCCATTCAGTACATCATTTCTATCCACATCCCCATTGTGTTAACGGTCTTTGTTCCCCTGATCTTGGGTTGGATTTACCCCAACATCTTTTCGCCGGTACACATCATTTTTTTAGAGTTGATCATGGGACCCACCTGCTCCATCATCTATGAAAACGAACCGATGGAAAAAAATACCATGGCACAAAAACCTCGGCCATTTACGGCCACTTTTTTTAAC
>CAIZLM010000021.1 GCA_903933805.1 uncultured Bacteroidota bacterium
CAGGCAGTTTTTCGGATGGTTGTAGAGACAAATCCAAGGCGGTATTGAAACGATTTTAGGGTTGGTGAAAGTCACCATCGCCCTAGTGCCGTGTTCAGTCAATGGCCCATGCATGTGGCGGTCCAATTTTCTCTTCCTCTGCATTGTTCGTCGGTTACAATATCCCGTATTGAGCCCTCCTCACGCCTTGATGAAGGAAAAATTTGCCTCCCCAATTCATGGGCCATTGACTAGACGCGGTACTAGTTAATATCGCGCCATAAGTAGGATTAAAAATGGAAGAATTTGCGAACAAAATACTAGCTTTGTCAGTAAAATTAACCTGGTTGGGTGGCGCGCTGTCTGGCCCAAAAAGGCCTATTTTATTGTATCAGAAGCGACCAGCCAACCAACAAGCTGCTTCACGGCTTATTCACTGCTATCTAACCTTTTAATGAATGTAACTGGTTGGGTGGCACGCTGTCTGGCAAAAAATGGCCTCTTTTTTGTCTCAGACGCGACCACGCTAACCAGTTACGAATTTATTTAAACATGAAAAAATTATTTGAACTAACGCTTTTTTTTGTTTTTACGGCAACACTTAATACGGCTTTTGCGCAACAAGACTGGCGTTGGGACGACCATGGCGTGGGGTTTACGGCGCCCTCCAATCTTAGAATTACCACCAACAATGCGAATGAGTTTGTCGCAGAAGGCAGCGATCTTGTACTCTCTATTTACGTGGAGCAAGACGGTGAAGTCACGGAAGAGACTTTGGCGGATGCTTTGGTAGCAGCGGCAAAGGAAATGGAGTATGAAGAAATTACCACGGTGGACGAACTGCAGATCCATGACTTTATGGGCTATTTTGTAGAAGGCACGAGAGATGGTGTTGGGGCTTTTATCCTCGCTTTGCTCGACAAAAAGAGCAGTACCAACCTTGTCATTGTGATCGTGTACACGGATGATGCTTCTCGTGAAAAAGCAATTAAAATTGGGGATTCGTTTTACGCGTTTGATTAGTGCCTTTTTCGGTACAGTGTATCAGCAGTTGAGTGGCCTCGCTGAATATCGAGCGAAAGTAGTAGCCAATAAAGGACATTTTATTAAAAATGATAAAAATGCGTGTTTCTACTGCCCAGCCCTGCCGGTTTTTTCTGAACTTTGCGGCCGGCCACCTGCTTTCCGTACAGATTGTCATTTGACAACACGCGCCGACGCATGCCGCGGAAACCTTTTCCGCATTCAACACAACGAATATGCATCCAGCAAATACTATGAGCAACCTAAAATATCGCCGAATTCTCCTCAAGCTTTCCGGCGAGAGCCTGATGGGCAGTCAAAGATTTGGCATTTCATCCGACATGCTTCAGCATTATGCGCAGCAAATAAAAGACCTGCAAAGCATGGGTGCGGAGATTGCCGTCGTCATTGGTGGTGGTAATATTTTTCGAGGTATTCAGTCTGAAGGCGCTGGTATTGAAGGTGTTACAGGAGACTATATGGGTATGTTGGCAACGGTAATCAATGCCCTTGCCCTACAAAGTGCGCTTGAAACGGTAGGGGTCCAAACCCGTGTGATGACCGCCCTTAAAATGGAAAGCGTCGCTGAACCGTATATCCGTCGCCGTGCCATACGCCATCTGGAAAAAGGTCGTGTGGTGATTTGCGCCGCAGGCACCGGCAACCCGTTTTTTACCACCGACAGCGCTGCGGCCCTCCGAGCCAATGAAATAAAGGCAGATGTTATTCTAAAAGGCACCCGCGTGGATGGTATCTACAATGCTGATCCCGAAAAAGATCCGTTGGCTGTAAAATTTGACAAACTAACCTTTGCCCGCGTGATCAGTCTGGGCTTGGAAGTGATGGACATGACAGCGTTCACCCTCTGTCAGGAAAACAATATGCCCATTATTGTCTTTGACATCAACAAACATGATAACCTGCGCAGCATTGTGCTCGGGCACGAGATTGGAACCCTGGTGGAAGGCTAGAGCATGACGTCACCTTACTTTTTCTGATCAAAAGAACAGCCTTTTATCCCATGAACATCATTACCTACAATGTTAACGGTATTCGTTCGGCCATTTCAAAGGGATTGTTGGATTGGTTGGCAGAGGAGCAGCCTGACATCCTTTGTTTGCAGGAAATCAAAGCCACCCGTGATGATGTACCCCTCTTGGAGTTCGAAGCGCTGGGTTATCACCATGAATGGTTCCCAGCCGAAAAAAAAGGTTACAGTGGCGTCGCAACGTTTTCCAAAAAAAAACCTGACAAGGTGGTTTTTGGGTGCGATATGGCCGAGTATGACCGGGAAGGTCGCATACTCAGAACAGATTTTGGGGATATCACGGTGCTCAACTGTTATTTCCCTTCCGGCACCATGGGCGACCATCGGCAGGACTTTAAGATGAAATTCCTAGACCGTTTTTTTGATTTCATTCAGGAACTGAAAAAAGAACGGCCCCGGCTCTTGGTGGTCGGCGATTACAACATTGCACACACGGAAATTGACATCCACGATCCGAAGGGCAACAAAAAGAGTACTGGTTTTTTGCCAGAGGAGCGCGCTTGGATGTCCAAGTGGTTTGAGCATGGCTTTTCGGATGCTTTCCGAGTTAAAAACCCTGATTTGGTGGAGTATAGCTGGTGGACTTACCGGGCAGGCGCCAGGGGCAACAACAAGGGTTGGCGGATTGATTATCAGTCCGTCTCAGACAATATGCGCGATGCCATCGTGGCTGCCCGCCAATTGACGACCGTCACACACTCTGATCATTGTCCTGTGTGGATGCAGCTCGAGCCATAACCCAGTACGGCGGTTTGTGTTACCGCACCGCGGGCAGTAAAAAAAATCAGCGGTATTTTGGGTAAATGGTTGGGTGGCGCGCTGTCTGGCCCAAAAAGGCCCATTCCACATCCTACTGCGCAGTTTTTTTGACCGTAGCGCTGCCACGGCCTGCAAAAATCCGCTTCGTCTGTCAAAAAATGGCCACGTTTTTGTCTCAGAAGCGACCACCTAATCAGTTACTATTTTGGAAACATTCGGAATCCCAACGTCGCGAATCCGGTGGCTTCAAAATGCTCAATGACGAGGCTGTGGCGCCCTCCCAGCGGTACTGTTATCGTATCTGTTGCCGGCTCGTGTACATCCCAGTGGTCAATCAGCAATTTACCGTCTATATAGAGCCTTGCGCCATCGTCGGAGGTGAGTTCTAGTACATATTCACCTGGGGCAACGTCGAATGTGGTCGTGCTTACTGTGGCAAAGGAATCTTCTTGTACGCCTTCGAACGGCTTCCCCCACCAAGCGAAATAGAGTTCCTCTACAGACTGCTCTGCAAGGGGTTTTTGCTGGTCAAAATTGCTTTCCGGAATATTCCCAGCGTAATGGTAATACTTGATTTTCCAGTACAATTTTTTATCAAAACGTTTAAAATCGAATGAATACGGTTTTTGAGCGGCGATTTTTTGGCCAAAAACGGTTGTGATTGGCTGGGAGCCCAGGTAATCAAAGTTGATTTCCACCCCATCGCTGGCGGGGTCTCGCTCCACGGTTAACGTTGTGGGAATTTTGCCTTTTTGTGCGCTGATTTTCTTTACGCCTTTCATGTTCGCAACCCTCCAATCGCCGACTGGGCCGATGAGCACCAGTGCATACAGGTTGCCTGACAAGGTATCGAGTGTTGCCATCGGGCGTCGAAAATCATAAGGGCCCCAATTGTCCACCACGATGAAACGGCGTCCCTGAGGAAAAGTCTCCGGAAGTACGGCCAACATACCATCCGGCAGGCTATCTGGTTCGTGCAGTTCTGCCAGTCGGATATCCAGTGGGGTGTAGGGGTTTTCTGGTTTTCCGGTGTGGGAAAAATTCACATTTTTGGAGGCAGCCAGGGCCGGGTTGTTCCACACCCGTTCTAGCTCGGCAATTGTTCCGTACACATCGTTCCGGAGAAATTTGAACCCTTCATTGGGCAGGGGCGTTTCGAGCAATGTTTCGAAGTCTTGAAACAGGTTTTCGCCATTGACGGAAATATGGTTTGAATGGCTGATTTTCAAGGGTTTTCGCACGCCTAAAAAAACATTGCGATCGATGGTGTCATTGCGGCTGCTGACATCGCGTTTTTGGGCATAGCCCCAATCTGCCGGTTGAGTTTCCCGCGCCCAGATGTTTATCCCGGTGGTATCGCCCATCAATAAATTTCGGCTGATGGTATTTTGCTGGCCGTTTTCGATGGCAATAGCCGTTTTGCACCCTGCGATGAGGTTGCCCATAAGCAGCGACTCGTAACTGTATCCTGCCCAAATACCATAGGTGCACCCCCGGATGAGGTTGCCCTGCATGGTGTTGCGGGAAAAAGTGGCCTCAATACCATTTGTTGGAGCGTTGCTGAAGTCGTTGCCATAGATGAGGTTGTCGTTGCAGCCACCCTGTCCGCTGTCCATGGTGCTTTGTCCGGCCCACAGAAAAAGGCCATCCCCGCAATGGGTTACGGAATTGAATGCGATCAAATTTTCGTGGCTTTGTTCGTACAACAGAATACCGGCTGAATCTTGTCCCCGTTCATAAAACCGGTATGAAAAGCCCCGCACGTTCCAATCGAGGAAATTGTGCATCAATTTGTTTCGGCTGCTTCGGTACAAACCGATCCCCAATCCGGAGTTGAAATGGAAGAAATTGTTGTACACCAATCCGTCGTTGCTACCGCTCAGGAGCAGGGCGTTTTGGCAGCCGGTTGCACGGCATCCCTTCACTGTTGCGGCGCGGCAGTTTTTCAGGTAAAAAGCGGCACCGTAGCGCAGCCATTCATCTTTTTCGTTGTTGTGGTAGCTGAGCCAGTCAGAAAAATCTTCCCGCTCTCGAATGGAGCGCATGCGTGGACGGTAGTTGTACGAGAAGTCACAGTTTTCGAGGTGCAAACTATCGGCATCCTGCGCGAGCAGGGCAATTTTAAAGCCGTGTACCACGGCGTTTTTCAGCGTGATATGCTTTCCTTTGATCAAAATAGCCAGTCCCGTAAACTGGTCGGGCCGGGTGATATCCGCCATACTACTGAGTTCAGCAGACTGAAAATCTACCGTAATACCATCCCCTTCGATGGTGATGACAGCGTTCAATGCCGATAGGTCAATGGGTCCTGCATAGGTTTCTGTGCCTGCTTGCAGGTGATATTGGCCTGGTTTCACGTGACAAGACGCCCGAATCAACTGGTTTTGTTCCAAACTGATTTCGGTTGTCTGTGCGAACATGGAGGTGGGTAGTAGGAATATCGTTAGTAGCCGCAACCGTTTCATTGTTGACAATTTTCTCAAAGGTACGGCAATCGAAGTGGTGTGGAATAGGTTTGCTTGGGTGAAACAGCCGGTAAAACACGAGTTTAATAGATTTCGCACCGGATTTTTATTTCCTAAAAGCGCTGAAATAGAATATTTATCTACTTTGTGCGGGTAAAAAAAATTAATGATGCGCTCCTACTTTCGTCTTGCTATTGCCCTTTTAGCCCTTGCCTTTGTATTGCCAAGTTGCACCACCAACGATATTCCGCCTCGAATTTTAATTTTTTCCAAAACGGAAGGCTTTCGACATGATTGCATTCCGACGGCAACGGCAGCGTTGCGCAAGTTGTGCCTGTCCCACGGCATCGCAGTTGACACAACGGAAGATGCGGAGGATTTCAATGCCAAAAATCTGCGTCGCTACAACGCGGTGATTTTTTTGTGCACGACCGGGGATGTGCTGACTCCTGCCCAAGAAACCGACTTTGAGCGGTATATTCAGGCTGGAGGAGGTTATGTAGGCATTCACTCTGCTACAGATACAGAGTACGGTTGGACGTGGTACGGTGGACTTGTGGGCGGTTATTTCAATGGTCATCCGGCCCAGCAAAATGCTACCCTGCGCATAGAAAACCACGAGCATCTTGCCACCAAACACCTTCCGGGCAATACGTGGACACGCTTTGACGAATGGTATAATTTTAAAAATTTAAACCCGAACGTCAAGTTGTTGCTCAGCCTCGATGAACACAGCTACGAAGGGGGGACCAACGGTGAACACCATCCTGCCTCTTGGTACCAAGCGTACGATGGTGGGCGAGCGTTTTACACCGCATTGGGCCACACAAAGGAGAGTTATAGTGAGGATAACTTCATGCAACACGTGCTGGGGGGTATTCGATACGCCATTGGTACCAAAAAAAGGTTGGATTACACGGCTTGTCGAACCCCCGAACTGCCGGATCCGACACGTTTTACGAAAACGGTGTTGGCCAGCGAACTCACGGAACCTATGGAGCTCGATATGTTTCCCGATGGTAAAATTATTTTTATTGAACGCCGTGGCAACATCAAAGTATTCAATCCAGCAACCGGACTTGTCAGTATCGCCTGTAAATTACCCGTCTATTCCAAAGAAGAAGACGGGCTGATGGGCTTGGCGATAGACCCAGATTACGCGAAAAACAACTGGATATACCTGTACTATTCTTCCCCGACGGATGAATCTGCCAATATCCTTTCAAGGTTTGTATTTCGGGGTGATTCCCTCGACCGTGCATCGGAGGTCGTCATCCTGAAAGTGGCGGTGCAGCGCCAAGAATGTTGCCACACCGGTGGATGCATTGAAATTGATGCGGCGGGAAATATGTACCTGAGCACCGGGGACAACACCAATCCGTTTGAGTCGGAAGGTTACTCGCCCAGCGACGAGCGGCCCGGTAGAAGCCCTTGGGATGCCCAAAAATCATCGGCCAATACCAACGACCTTCGCGGTAAAATACTCCGGATCAAAGTCCACCAAGACGGCTCTTATACCTGTCCAGCCGGAAACCTTTTTGCCGCCCAAGATGTTGAAATCATAAACCACCAACAACCTGATATTCGTCCGGGGCAGCCCATTGGTCGCCCCGAAATATACGTAATGGGTTGTCGAAATCCGTTCAGGCTTTCTTTTGATGACCGGCGTAAACTCCTGTATTGGGGGGAGGTGGGCCCCGATGCTGGCGAGCCTGATACCATCCATGGCCCCCAAGGCCACGATGAGGTAAACCGCGCCCGCGCTGCCGGATTTTTTGGCTGGCCTTATTTTGTGGGTGACAACAAACCTTACCGCGATTTTAATTTTGCCGCAGGCAAGCCCGGTGCATACTACGACCCCAATCACCCCATCAATGACTCGCCCAACAACACCGGCGCCCGGGAGTTGCCACCTGCACAACCTGCATTTATCTGGTATCCCTATGGCAATTCGACGGAGTTTCCCCTGACGGGCAATGGCGGCCGCAATGCCATGGCCGGGCCCACTTACTACTGCGACAAGTACCCCGCAGAGACGCGGTTGCCGGATTACTACGATGGCAAGCTCATCACCTACGACTGGATGCGCGGTTGGATGATGGCGGTTACCGTGGATACATTCGGCAATTTTAGCCGCATGGAGCCTTTTGCTGAAAACCTCCAATTTTCACGGCCAATGGATATGATTGTGGATAAAAATGGCACCATTTGGCTGTTGGAATATGGCACACAGTGGTTTGCCACCAATCCGGATGCGCGCCTTACCCGCCTTGATTACGTGCGCGGTAATCGCCCGCCTGTTCCATCCTTGGAAATGAAAAAAAGCGCCGGCGCCGCTCCTTTCGCCGCCTGTTTCTCTGCTGCAAAGACGAAGGACTACGACGGAGAAAGGTTGCGTTACGAATGGAACTATGGCGACGGTACGCCTCCTCAAATCATGCAGGCTAAACTGCCCACCGCCCTTGGGGGAACAATGAACCGCCAGCCAAGCCCCAAAAAAAATGAATTGGATAGTATTGTGCACGTATTCTACACCCCTGGCAGCTATGAAGTTGTCCTGAAGGTGACCGACAACGAAGGAGCAACTCGAACCACCAAACAAATGGTTCACGTGGGCAACGAACCGCCAGAGGTCCGTTGGGATTTGGCAGGGAAAAACCGCAGTTTTTATCAGCCCAATCAAGCGCTGCACTACCAACTTATCGTGCGTGATGAGGAAGACGGTGCCTTGGAAAGTGGGACTATTCCCAACGCTACAGTAGCTGCAACCATTGATTACCTGGAAACGGGCTTCGACATCACCAGTATTGCACAGGGGCACCAGGCTGCGATGCAGCAAACGGAATATGCCCGCGGCAAAATGTTGCTCGATCGGTCGGATTGTAAAACTTGCCACGCGGAGGATCGTGTGGTCAATGGCCCAGCGTATCAATCCATCGCCGATCGCTATCGAAACAACGAGTTTGCGGTGCGCAACTTATCCACAAAGATATTAAAAGGTGGAGCAGGTGTATGGGGCCAGACCGTGATGAGTGCCCACCCACAGGTGTCGGAAGAAGATGCCGGCGAAATGGTGCGTTGGATATTATCGCTGGGCAGTGCGCCCAAACCAAAACAAGGCATCGCCCTTTCCGGCACTTACGCGTTGACGGTACCCGGATCTCCGGATCCCAAATCAAAGCCCAAGCCCGGAACATTCCTCCTGAAAGCCAGTTACCGGGACCGCGGAAGCGCCAGCCAAGGGCCACTGGAAAACAGTGAAACCATCGCCCTGCGACCGACCTTTCAACAGGCAGAGCAGGCAGACAGTATATCCCGTGGCGTGCGTACCTATAGGCCGTTCAACGGCGATACGGTAGTGCTCAACGACTTAAAAAACAATGGTTTTTTTGTGTTCAAACACACGGATGTAACGGGTATCCACACCATTGCCATGGGGGTAGGCATGAGCGACAACAAGTATCAGTTCGGAGGCGGCAGGGTTGAAATCAGGTTGGATTCCCCCAAGGGAACCTTGATTGGAAAAGCGGCCATACCTGCCGATAACGGACACGAACGAATGCCTTTTACAGAAATTGCAGCGCCGCTTACCGATCCGGGAGACGGTCAATTTCACGACCTCTATTTTGTCCTAAAAAATGAAAACAACCCGTCGAAACCGGTGGCAGCGGTGGACTGGGTAAGATTTGATTTGAGGTAACTGGTTAGGTGGCACGCTGTCTGGCCCAAAAAGGCCCATTTTCCGCCATACTTC
>CAIZLM010000022.1 GCA_903933805.1 uncultured Bacteroidota bacterium
GACCGTCTGCACAAAATAACCCCAATTGCTATCGCTCAATTGGCTATTAAGAACAACTGCAAAGGAGTCCTTATTTTCTTTTCCGAATTGTCAAAGAACTTCAACGAGGTTTTTTCCTGAAAAATGTGTACCCTTTCTAAAAATTGGTTACAAATCGTTACACAAGTTTAAGTTCCTAGAAATATTTTTCGTTTGGCTTTCGGGAGCATTTCGGCCAATTCTTCGGGCAGAGCAGCTCGCTCCGGAAAACAAGCTATCAGTGCTTTTGCAATTTGATACACCAATTCTGGCTGACCTTTTTGCACCAGAGCCGATAGGCTTTGTCGGACAAAAACGGCTGCCGGTGCGCCAAAATGTTCATCGAGGTGCTTGGATAACAGGACCACGTATTGGCTGCGCAAAAAATCCAGCTTTTTGTCAAAAAAGTATGATTCATACCGTTGTAGCAAGGTAATTGTACCGTTTTTTTCCAGCAACTGGGCAAGTTCCTCCAGCAAACCCTCTGCGGCCAGTGCTGCGGCAAGAATATTAATTTCACCCTTTGCAGACAAGTCTTCCACCATTTTCTCCCGAAGTTGGGGCCATGTTTCACCCGCAGCGATTTTTAATTTTCTAAACGCCTCGAAATTACCTGACTTCATAAATCGTTGACGCAGCAAATCCACTTGCATGGTGCCGTTGCCCAGTTGTTCGACCACAAATAGCAGCACGTCTTCAACTTCTCTTTGGTTTTTTGGGGAGAAAATAGCTTTTGTTAGGAAATAGGAACCAGCTTCCAACACGGCATCCCAATGTTTCATGTAATACAGTTGCAGTATGGCTGAATGAATCATCTCGGGCATTTCCAGGAAATCTTCCAGTACTTTTGGCACTGCTTTTGGCATCTGTCGAACCGCCAAAGAAGCCAAGTACAACTCCAATAAAAAAGCTGGTGCGGGATGCGGCGTTTCATCAAACAGAACCCTAATGCGTTCTGCTTTATCGGCATTTACAGCAGCCCCACTGAGAAAAAGAATCGCTTTCCTGTTCATTTCTGCAGGAAAATACCCTTTGGTGCCTGTGTCAAAAATGAAGTCCCAAGCCGATTCTCGCAATTCGACGGATAGGTTTCGGTCTGATATTTCCGTTAGTTTTTGGAGGGCCAGTTGGCAAAAATAAAGGAGGGCTTCGTGTCGATTGCCCTCAAGTTTTTCTAAAACGGGCAATGTTTTAAGGAGGATGGCAACGGCAATCTGAAACGAACCCCTAAAATTACCTTCTGCTGCAGCGATGTTCAACTGAACTTCTAGTCCGTCCAGCGCCTTGCGCACACGTCGAAAATCAGGATCTTTGTAGCCTTTTAAGGGTGTCGATTTGGGGAATACTGAATCTAGGACGAGCATGTAAGGATTGTCTGCTGCTGTAACGGAGCCCGCAAACCAGGTTTTGAGTGCCAGGGCAAAGTCTCGATCCCTACGTGCGTAATCCCGCACGAAGGCGTCAATATCAGCGGGTGTTGCCTTTTCCAGCACCGATTGAACGGTGATACGGCTCAATTCATTCGACTGTGCAGCCTCTGCTTTCACACGGCGTTCTTCCGCTCGATGGTCCAGAAATTGCCTGATTTTCAACAAGGAAGCCGCAATGTGGACACACATCAGGTGGCGACCCGGTGTAAAACACTCGCAGGCATACGCTTTAATTTTATGGGGCGTAATGATGACCTCCGTTTCAAAAGAATCGTCATCCACATCTACCCTTGCTACCCAAAAATGGGTTTCTATTTCACGCAAGTTGCGAACACTGGCAGACTGACACAAGCGGTCGGCAGCCTCCCAAGTAGCAGGACTAATATTGTGCTCGAAATCTTTGAGCCAGTATTTCATACAAAGAGGTGCAAGGTCATATAGGGCATTATCAAAACAACAAAAGTACACAGGTGTTTCAACTTATTGGCAATTTCATGTACAAATGGCGCAATTGAGGCGAAACGATCTATTACCTTTGCAGCATGAGAACGTTATTTTTAGTCCGACATGCAAAATCAAGTTGGGAAAGTCCTGGCATACGTGATTTCGACCGGCCACTCAATTTAAGAGGCCTGAATGATGCCCCTCGCATGGCACAAATGTTGGTAAAGATGGGTGTAAAACCTGATTATATGATTAGTAGCCCTGCTAAACGCGCTATTTCAACGGCTATTTTCTTTGCCGAAGCTTTTGAAATGAGTAGCGACAAAATCCACCGGGAGCCCACTATTTATGAAGCCGTACCAGCGGATATCCACCGGGTCATCAGCCAGTTGCCAGATGCAGCAAAGACTGTGTTCGTTTTTGGGCACAACCCGACCTTTACAGAGATCGCAAACGTATTTACCGAAGATTTCATAGAAAATCTTCCTACTTGCGGTGTCGTAAAAATCACCTCTTCCGCTGCCAGTTGGGATACCTTTTACGAAGGAAATTCGAAGGTTATTGCGTGTTATTTCCCAAAAGAAGTATTATGATGAAGATATTGATTGGTTGTTTACTTACTGTTGTTTTGGTATCCTGTCAATTCAAGCAGACAGAAAAAACCACCCTTTCGGATGAAAAGCTCGCCCGCATCATGGCTGATCTCAACATTGCCGAAGCCGCAACCATTGGATTGGCTGGTTACCCAAAAGATAGCCTGATGAAGGTGTATTTCAACCAAGTATTTGAAATACATGGTACCACTCCGGAGGCGTATGAAAAAGATATTCGGATTGTTGCTGCCGACCTAAAAAAACTTCAGCAGATCATTTTAGCGTCAACTAAAATGTTGGACAGTGTTGATCCAAAACCAGTACAATAACGTTTTCCAGGCACTAAAACAACCCATAAAACGTTAAAAATATCTCCCTTTTGGGTAAAACATCATTCCCCATGAATAAACCACCGCTCTTGGCATCCATATTTGTCTTGTTGCTCGGCTCACTGAATCAGGTGGAAGGTCAGAAAGCGAATTGGAAAGAAAATTATCTGTTGGCTTCTGCACAGCCAGGAGATAACGTGGTTGACTTTCTTACGCGCTATGGCCTTGCCGATTACGACTGTAATATCAACGTGTTTTGTAAAATTAACAACCTTTTAGAACGTGCAACATTGAAGACTACTGGGCTTTATAAGCTTCCTATTTGCGTAGTACACTACAATGGGAAAAGCATTCGAACGACCCTTGGTATTGGCGATTGGAAAACGGCAAAGCGCATTGAAACATACAACAACTATGCTCAAAAAGAGGGCCTAAGACAAGGTAATTTTATTGACAATAAAAAATTATGGGTCCCCTTACATGAAATAAACTGCCCCGACGAAGCAGTCGTGGTTAGCCCACCTGCAAACCAGAAACAAGAGAAAGAAAAACCATCTGCGGCCATCGTTGGGCGTTTTGGAGAAGACTATCTGACAAAAGGAAGCCGCTTTTACACTATATTTGGAAAAAAATACGCAAAAACACCCCTTATTGACCAAAGATTAAATGGAAAAGTATTTTACCTGATCAGTGGGCACGGCGGTCCGGACGTTGGCGCACAAGGCACTAGAGCGGGCAATACTTTGTGCGAAGATGAATATGCGTACGATGTAACATTGCGCTTACTGCGGTTGCTGCTCAGCCATGGCGCTACTGCTTACATGATTGTTCGCGATCCCAATGATGGCATTCGAGACGGGGCATATTTGGACTGTGACAAAGACGAAGAAGTTTGGGGAAAACGAGTAATACCATTGCTACAGCGGGATCGGCTGCTCCAACGAACAGACCTCATCAACCAACTCACCGAAAAACACTTGCGTTCCGGCGTCACAGACCAGACAATCGTTGAAATTCACGTAGATTCAAGGAGCCAGGATACGAAAACAGACGTTTTTTTCTATTTTAGGCCGGACAGTGAACCCAGCAAAAAATTAGCCCTGAAATTACACCAAACGTTTCAACAGAAATACCAACTGTTGCGGGGTCAAAGAGGTTACAGTGGCAATGTTTCTGCCAGAAATCTGTTGACCCTCAAAGAAACAAGCGCCCGCAAAGCCGTTTACATTGAAATGGCCAACATACAAAACAGTTGGGACCAACAGCGACTGGTGGTCCAAAACAACCGACAGGCGGTGGCAAATTGGCTTTTTCAAGGCCTGAGTATAAAATAAAGCCCGCAACCACCCACCCAACCAGTTCCTCAGACATCATAGTTCAAGACAGGAGCCAGCCATCGTTCTGCCTCTACCACCGGCATGCCTTTTCTCCGGGCATAATCTTCCACTTGGTCTTTGCCAATTTGTCCGAGACCGAAATATTTCGACTCTGGGTGACTGAAATACCATCCGCTCACAGCGGCAGCTGGAAACATCGCACAACTTTCTGTTAATTGTATTCCGGCATGTTGTTCCGGTTGCAACAGCTGCCACAAAGTCCGCTTTTCAGTGTGCTCTGGACAAGCAGGGTACCCTGGAGCAGGTCGAATACCGGGATATTCTTCATTGATGAGTGCTTCGTTTTCCAGGTGTTCGTCGTGGCTGTATCCCCAGAATTCTTTGCGTACCCTTTCGTGCATGCGTTCTGCGAATGCTTCCGCCAAACGGTCTGCCAAAGCTTTCAGCAAGATGGCAGAATAATCATCGTTGTCTGCTTCAAATTTTGCCACATGTTGTTCAATACCAATACCGGCAGTTACCGCGAATGCTCCAAAATAATCCTGTTTTCCAGATGAATTGGGTGCGATGTAGTCGGCGAGACAATAATTGGCTTGCCCGGCTGCCTTTACATTTTGTTGACGGAGGAAATGTAAGCGTGCAACATCTTGGCCGTCCAGTTTAAGTTGAATACTATCCTCCTGGTTTGCTTGCGCTTCAAAAAAGCCTATCACCGCCCTTGCTTGCAACCACTTTTCCTGAATAATTTTTTGCAGCATGGCACGTGCATCAGCCAATAATTTTGTGGCTTCCACACCTACGACATCGTCTTGCAAAATGTCGGGGTATTTACCAGCCAATTGCCAACTTTGGAAAAAAGGCGTCCAATCAATGTACGAGGCTAGTTCGGCTAGATTGTACTGGTCAAAAGCCTTTACCCCCAGAAATGAAGGCTTGGGTGGTGTGTAATTTACCCAATCCAGCACGTGCTTATTCGCCCTCGCCTGCGCGACGGACCGATACTGTTTGGAGGATTGCCTATTGGCGCGCTGAATGCGTATTTGGGCATATTCATCCTTGATATGTTGAACAAAAGCTTCGTTTTCAGCAGTATTTTTGGTCAGCAACGAACTGGCAACTGCGACACTTCGACTGGCATCCAGCACGTGCACAACAGGAGCATTGAAGTATTTCGGTTCGATTTTAACCGCTGTGTGTGTTTTAGATGTGGTAGCGCCGCCAATAAGCAATGGAATTTTGAGGTTGAGGCGCTGCATTTCACTGGCCATGTGGACCATTTCATCCAGGGAAGGCGTTATTAGGCCGGATAGCCCAATGATGTCCACGTTGTGTTCGACAGCTGCTTTTAGAATTTTATCTGCGGGAACCATCACGCCCAAATCTACGATATCATAGTTGTTGCAGCTTAGGACCACTCCGACGATATTTTTTCCAATGTCGTGCACATCCCCCTTTACGGTTGCCATGAGAATTTTGCCCTTTGCTGTCACCACCCCACCCTTTCTGGCTTGTATGAACGGTTCCAAGTAAGCGACTGCCTTTTTCATGACCCTTGCACTTTTTACCACTTGGGGCAGAAACATTTTTCCGGAGCCAAACAGGTCGCCAACGACATTCATACCATCCATCAGGGGCCCTTCAATCACCTCAAGAGGCGCGTCAAATTGTAGCCGTGCAGCTTCGGCGTCTATTTCGATAAACTTATCAATACCGCGCACGAGTGCGTGGGTGATACGTTCTTGCACAGTTCCGTTGCGCCATTCAAGATCTTCTTCAATTGATTTTCCACCAGTATTTTTAAATGATTCCGCTAGTTTGACCAATTCTTCTGTCGCATCCGGGTGCCGATCGAACAAGACATCCTCAATGCGTTGCAATAGCTCCTTGGGGATTTGTTCATATACCTCCAGCATACCGGCATTCACGATGCCCATATCCATCCCTGCACGGGTGGCGTGGTACAAAAAAACTGTGTGCATGGCTTCCCGAACAGCATTGTTTCCGCGAAAGGAAAACGAAAGATTGCTGACGCCCCCGGATATTTTAGCCCCTGGACAAGTGGCTTTGATAGTTTTAGTGGCTTCTAGGAAGGCTATGGCATACCCATTGTGCTCCTCGATCCCAGTTGCGACAGCAAAAATATTGGGGTCAAATATGATGTCTGTTGGATCAAAGCCAACTTGTTCAGTGAGTATTTTATAGGCTCGCTGGCATATTTCGACTTTTCGATGGGCGGTATCTGCTTGACCCTGTTCATCAAAAGCCATGACGACCACTGCTGCACCAAAACGTCGGCATATTTTAGCTTGACGGATAAATTCTTGTTCTCCCTCTTTCATAGAAATAGAGTTCACGATACTTTTACCCTGCAGACATTTGAGACCAGCCTCAATGACATGAAACTTAGAGGAATCTACCATAATAGGCAGTTTGGCAATGTCGGGTTCTGCCGCTATCAGGTTGAGAAACTTGACCATAGCTGCTTCAGAGTCGAGCAGCCCCTCATCCATATTAACGTCAATAATTTGAGCCCCGCCATCCACTTGTTGGCGAGCAACCGTAAGTGCATCTGAAAAATTGCCTTGTTTGATCAATTGAGCAAACTTCGCAGAACCCGTCACATTGGTACGCTCCCCAATATTGACAAAGTTGGTGTTTTCGCGGATAACCAAGGGTTCCATACCACTAAAAGTCGTATAATGAACCAAATGGGGTGGCACACGGGGAGGTATTTTTGCGACGTGCTCGGCGATATGCCGGATATGGTCTGGCGTGGTACCACAACAACCACCCACAATATTGACAAATCCAGACTGAGCATAGTCCTCCACCAGAACACACATCTCGTGCGGCGATTGATCGTATTCTCCAAATTCATTGGGTAGGCCTGCGTTTGGATAGGCACTAATATAGCAGTCGGCAATTTGTGACAACACTTGGAGGTAGGGGCGCATTTCTGCTGCGCCAAGCGCGCAATTGAGACCAACCGCAAAGGGCTGTACATGCTTTACAGAGGCCCAGAATGCCTCTACGGTCTGCCCACTCAGTGTTCGGCCGGAAGCATCTGTGATGGTACCTGAAATGATGACTGGAAGCCTACACTGTTTTTCTTCAAAAACATCTTCAATTGCATAAATTGCTGATTTGCAGTTTAATACATCAAAAATAGTTTCAACGAGAATAATGTGCGCTCCGCCATCGATCAAACCTCTTACTTGTTCAGCATAGGCATTTTTGGCTTCGTCAAACGTCAAAGTTCTGAATCCCGGGTCGTTGACATCGGGAGACAGCGACAACGTTTTATTGAGCGGACCGAGCGCGCCGGCTACGAAACGAGGTTTGAGGGGATTTTGATTTGTAAAGGCATCCGATGCTCGGCGGGCTATTTGAGCAGCAGCTTTGTTGATATCATAGCAAATACCGGCAGGCATATCAAATTCTGCTTGGGAAATCGCCGTTGCATTGAAGGTATTTGTTTCAATAATATCTGCTCCAGCGTCCAGATAAGCCCGGTGAATTTCCTCAATAATATCTGGTCTGGTCAGGCAAAGCAGGTCAAAATTGCCTTTTAAGTCGCGATGGTGATGTTGAAAATAATCCCCCCTGAAATCAATTTCAGGCAATTGATAGGACTGCAAGAAAACCCCCATCGAGCCATCGATGATGAGAATACGGGACTGTGCAGCCTCGTGGAGGCTGATGTTGTTGTCTTTCGTCACGGGTAGTAATTTACCCCGAAAGTGTGCTTCGGGAATGAATGTACATCGAAACAACTGCTTCGATTAGATCGAGTGCAAAGATATGGGAGAATCAAAGTGATTCTGAAAATTATGATACTTGAAAATTATTTGTTTTTTTTGTAGAGTTGTTTGTACATTTGCGCCTCAGAAAAGCCCAATGCTGTCTCAGACAGGTAGTTGGGCGAGTCTTTCTCACTAAAATTTTCAAACTACATGCCAGTTAAACTTCGCCTCCAGCGCAAAGGCCGCACAAAGGCCCCCTTTTATCACATTGTAGCCGCCGACGCACGTGCACCCCGCGACGGTCGTTTCATTGAAAAAATTGGAACCTACAATCCATTGACAGTTCCTGCAACCATTGAAATCAACCGTGATCGCGCCTATTATTGGCTGACTGTTGGTGCTCAACCAACCGATACCGTTCACGCTATTTTGGGTTTCAAAGGTATATTGTACAAAAAGCACCTTCAAATGGGTGTTAAAAAAGGTGCTATTACCCAAGAAGTTGCTGACGAAAAACTTGCTGCATGGATTGAGCAAAAAGAAGCTGCCATTGCAAAACGTCGTGATAAAACAACTGAAGACAAGCGCAAATTTGATGCTGCTGTAGATGGAAATGCCAAAGTACGGGCAAAAGTTGCGCCGCCACTCCCTGTCATTGAAGAAGTAGAATCCGAAACGGCTGAAGAAACGGCACCTGAAGAAACCACTGAAGGTTAATTTTAACAATTATATTTCAACAACATAGCTTATTTTTGTTGTTGAATCGTGTTTTTACAGTAAGACCTGATGAAGCCCTTGGTGGTTTCATCAGGTCTTTTTTGAAATTCACCCTTACTCACTCGCATTTCACCTTCACACCACTATACATTATGCAAGCCTTAGACGAGCAGTATTATGACCGCCTGAACGAGATCGCGGCGGCAATCCAGGAATCAGAAAACCTCAAACTTTATCAGGAAGAGGAGGAAGATGAGCACTACAATGCACTTAGGATTGAGTTTGAACCATTGCTATCCGGGTTGCACCATCAGGTTGCAGCAGAAGCACCGCTACAATTGGTGACATTTGAGCGACTCTTGTTGGAGGAACCATTTGAGGGCTTATACCTGCCAAGAATTCTTGGATTTTCGGTGCTACGCGGCGAAATAAATGACCAGTATCGATATGTAAGGCCAAATGATCATTTCAAAGACATCCTGATTGCTATTTGCAAGAGCGTGCATTTTGATCAAATAAAAAAGCGAATTGGACAAACCATTACCGTAGGTTTTGCCATGAGCAGCGATATCTGGATCACCAATTTAATGACTTTGGTGGAAAACAAGCGCATAAGATATTTTCTACAGCAGCAGAAGAACGATCGATTTCGCGATCTCAAGGACCGGAAAGATATCTACACCCGTTATGCCAATCAATTTCGGAACGAACAATACCACTCGGCAGATTTCCCGGCTTCTTTGGGAGAAATGAAGCCCAACTTTTCTGCCCTTCGGCAGTTTTTGCTCAAGCGTTTTGAAGTGGGCAGCAACAATGAAAGCTTAAAAGACAAAATCGGTGGATTTTTGGCCAACAAAGAATTTCAAGGAACCGAAGAGTATGTTGAAATGCTTGCCATGTACGGGAACTTCATAGACCTAGACCCGGCAGATCGATTGGCATACGCCACACATTTTGAACGAGAAAGACGCTCTTTCCCAGAATTTGACCTCCGTTATCTGCGATTTCTTGTATCACTGTATAAATCGCCGGGGATTTCTTCTATTCACGACGAGCGACTCATCGCCACCCTTGATTTGGCTTGGAATGACAAGATTTCCGATTATTACAACATTGCTAAAAAGATACACGCACTTGGATATGTTCATGCAGATTCCATTGAAGCCGTTCAAGATTTTTACAACGGCCATAAAGGCTTATCTGCTGAAAGTGAGTGTCTTCGCCAGTTGATACTGACGTATTTCACCCGATTAATGGGTGGTTTTACTGTCAAAGAATACACTGATTTCTTTGAAATCACCAAGATATTTGGCGTCTATATGAAAATATTTGGCAATCAGCAGTTCAACCAAGATGTGGAAAAACTATCCATGTCCTATGTGGATAAACTGTTGCACTTGTTTACTGACAAACGCGCAAAAGATTACCAGGACGTGAAAAAATTTGTCTCCACACAGTTTGTGGATTTCGGATTTCTTCAAGACAAAGAGGTGGTTGAAATGTTTAAAACGAGGCGTAAACGCAGTAAATCAGACGATGAGCAGTAGTAAATAGTATAGGAGCTGTTAAT
Organism: uncultured Bacteroidota bacterium; assembly: GCA_903933805.1. Taxonomy (GTDB): domain Bacteria; phylum Bacteroidota; class Bacteroidia; order Chitinophagales; family Saprospiraceae; genus M3007. The sequence goes on from CAIZLM010000022.1 coordinate 10,182, forward strand.
TAATATGATTGACTACCATACTGACCATCGACTCCCGGAGCGTATTGTTCCTTGATTTCTCGCCGGTGGTCGAACTACTGAACATACTATGGCAGTTTCAAATACTTTTGAGTTTACTTTTTTTTGATCAATATCATTGCAACTGGTTGGGTGGCACGCTCTCTGGCAAATAATGCCCACTTTTTTTTGTCTCAGACACAACTACCTAACCAGTTACTTTTTCATCATTGAAAAAATATTTTCATGTCAGTCCTGATATTCTTGATTGTGCTCTACATCTTACTCGGCGTGAGTATGATGCCCTTGTTTGAAAAGGCTGGAATACCTGGCTGGAAAGCGCTTGTGCCCGGGTTAGCCGCAGTAGAATGGTGTAAAATGATTGGCAGAAAGCCTAGCTATGCACTTTGGCTCCTTTTCCCAATCGTCAATATTTTTATTTACGCCGGTATGGTGATTGACATGCTGCGTTCTTTTGGGAAACACAGTTTTGGCGAGGCTGTAATGTCTGTGCTGTTTGCACCGATTCCTTTCTTTATGGCCGCGAACAACAAACAAGTACAATACGAAGGTCCTATCCTTGAGAAAGAACAGGATTACCACCGTCTTCACCGGGAGGCCCTCGAAAGGAAAGACGTGCTGAGCCTTAAAAAGCTTGACACTCATTACCCTTTTATGAAGAAATCACCAACGCGGGAATGGGCAGAGGCCATTATTTTCGCTGTTTTTGCCGCAGCATTTATTCGAATGTTTTTGATAGAAGCGTACGTTATTCCAACATCTTCGATGGAGGGATCATTGAAGGTTGGTGATTTTCTTTTTGTCAGCAAGGCACACTATGGTATCAGAACCCCTAAAACGGTTATCCAATTTCCATTGATGCACAACCGGTTGCCCATGAATTTGGGAGAGTCGTATATTGAATCTCCTTCACTACCCTATTTCAGGTTACCCGCCCTAGAAAATATCGACCGAAACGATCCTATTGTATTCAATTGGCCTGTTGGCGACAGTATTATTCTGACCCCTGAACGCAGTTGGGACATCCTTCAAGTTCGCCTCCAAAACGGCGGAAAAATACCCCCGGGCGCTGAAATAATTTCACGGCCAATTGATAAGAAAGACCATTATATCAAGCGATGTGTGGCCATTTCAGGTGACAGTTTGTATATACGAGATGGACAACTGTATATCAACGGACAGGCGGCACAAAACCCCACCCACATGCAATTTGCCTACAAGGTTTCCGCAACAACCGGTTCCTTTAATGCAAAAAAACTCGAGGAATTTGGAATAAGCCTGTACGATGTGATACAATTGCGCGATGGAAATTATTTCAACCTTGATGCTGCGCAGGTTGCAAAAGCCAAGTCACTGGGTTTGCAAGTAGAGCGGATGAAACGCACGTCATCCCCAGGGTATATGTTTCCAAATGATGCAAAAAGATATGGGGAATGGACGGTGGACGATTACGGTCCCGTTTGGGTACCCAAGAAAGGTGTGACGACCCCTCTAAATCTTGAAAATTTGCCTTTTTATCGCCGAGTAATTTCAGTTTATGAGGGCAACAAACTTGAGGTGCGTGAGGGGAAAATCTTCATCAATGATCAAGAGTCAACTACTTATACCTTTCAACAAAATTACTATTGGATGCAAGGGGACAACCGACACAATTCAGAAGATTCTCGTTTTTGGGGTTTTGTACCAGAAGATCACATTGTTGGAAAGCCACTGTTTATTTGGTTTAGCACAAAAGGTGGTAGCATGAGCAACGGAATCAATTGGAACCGTATTTTTAAATCTGCCAGTTCATTGTAAGCAGCATTGCAATAGTAATTTATTTGGCTCGTGGATAGCCCAAAAAGGCCCGTTTTCGCATTACTTTGCACAAATATATTGACCCGCATCGTTATTATAAGCTTTGTCCGACAAACAATGGTCGATTATTTTATCTCATAATTGAACATATACATACCAATAAAAATACCGCGTCAGAGAAATCTGGCGCGGTATTTTTATTGGTATGTGTAACTGGTAAACTGTTAAGTTGTTCGCTGTTTGGCCAAAAAAAGGCCCATTTTCTGCCAAACTTCGCTGATTTTTTAGACCGTAGCCTTCAAAAATCTGCTTTGACCGGCAAAAAATGGGCACTTTTTCAACTCAGGCGCGACAACCTAAGCAGTTGCTAAATCGCTTAATTAAATATGTAGCGAATGCCGAATTGAGCAGCCCATGTATCGAACTGCGTTTTGCTTTTAACAAATGAGTCGCGCAGCAAAACGGTATCTGAACCGATTTTCTGTGTCGCCATTTTGTATTTTGGCACACCATCAGCGGTTACGCCGGTAAAAGTCAACGGACGATCCGTCACGATGTTGTTGCCCAAGCCCCACTCTGAATTGATCAGGTTGGAAGCGTTCAGGATATCAGCACGAAATTGAATGGTATTGCGTTTACCACCTACTTTGATGGAAAGCTCCTGAACAATGCTCAAATCAAAACGGTTTAATACAGGAAACAACGAACCATTTCTTTCTGCATATTGGCCGCGACGGGTTTTCAAATAGTTGTCTTGTTCGATGAAAGCATCAAATGCTGCTGCCTGATCGGCAGCTGTATAAGTAACACTGCCCACCGTGAGCGGATCGAATGTTAGGTCACTGGCTTGATTTGGCACAAAAAGCAAGTCGTTGTTGCTCACGCGGTCGCCGTTCATATCTCCAGCGTAGGAGAAAGAATAACGCGATGTCGTGATACCGGCGCTTGAGTTGAAGCCGCGGCGTTCCCCAATATAACCGATGGAAACAGACGTAGCGCCACCAAATTTGCCACCATAGGCCAAACGATAGCCCAATACACCAACGGTACGACCGGGTGCATCCTGATCAGCATACGATAATTCGAGGTTGTTGTTGCCGTTGACCGTACGGACAGAAGTCCAAGAACCTGAAGCGATAGAACCTGCGCTCATCAAGTCTTTTGCCTCACTGAACGTATAGGCAGCCATACCGAATAGACCCTTTTTGTTCGGGTATTCGAGTTTCAGGGTCGCTCCCCAATAGTAACCTTCGTTGGTTGTCGTCATCACAGCTGCGCGTGATACGTTGTCGTTGATGCGCACTGCTGCATCCTGTCCACTGGTCAGGCCGGAAGCTGCAAAGCGATTGCGGGTATCGGGGCCTGAAAACTGACGGGTAGCCGGCTCGAGGTTGGCATCAAAGTACTTGATGGCATTGACGTTGCGGTTGTACAGGAATTCAGCTGAAGCCACCAATCCGAAAGGCAATTTTTGGTCAATGGCAATGTTGTTTTTCCAAACCTGTGGGAATTTGTAGTTACCATCAGTGGCCGCAATATCAAAAGTTGACGGAAGCGTTGGCGTTTCAGGGATAAATATCTGCGTCTGATCCGTAAACTTGTGCTTCAGTGTTTTGGAGCCTGAATCGTCGATAAAGCCCGTCAGAACACCATTGTTTCCGATGGTGTTGGACAGCCAGACGTATGGAGGGCGGCCTGTGAAAATACCGGAACCACCGCGAATTTGGGTTTTGTTTTTACCCGTTGCATCCCAGTTGAAACCCAAACGAGGCTCAAAGAGTAATTTTGGATCCGGAAGTTTACCTGTTTGCATTTTGTATCCACTGTTTCCGGCATCATCCACAAAATTTTGTGCATCGATAGCAGTGTTGGCAAGTCCTGTTTCTTCAAAAATAATTACCCCCGCAGCACGCCACCAGACGCGTCGCCTCGATCATCATCGTGCCTCGCTGATGCGCCGATTTCTCGCACGAAATCGCCGTTTTTCAGAAAAATCGGTGCGGC
>CAIZLM010000023.1 GCA_903933805.1 uncultured Bacteroidota bacterium
GGTCCCTGCTGTTACAACACTCAACATGGGTCAGAATGAGTTTGGTATGTCCAACGCCAGCAATGGTGAACTCAGATCGGTTTGGGCCAAAACACACGGGTTTACCCTTGACAATGGAACACAGGTATTCACCTTGCATTTCCAGGTATTGCAAGGGGGAGAAAACCTCAGCGAGATACTGCAGATCAACACAGATGCTATTCCGGCTGTGGCCTACGACAATGAATTGGTCAGTGGTGATGTACAATTGGTGTACAATGCCAGTCCTGCAACGGGCACTGTTGATCCAGCAATGGAAGGCAAACTGCAATTGTTGCAAAACCGTCCGAACCCATTTGTGGATGAAACCATCATTCCATTTGTCTTACCACAGGCTTGTAACGCGCAGATCCGTATTTACGACCTGACGGGCAGGTTGCTGGAGGAGCGGACGAGAAGCTATTCCGCAGGCTACCAGCAAGAGGTGTTCAAATTTGGTCAAAATGCTGGTAAAGGCATGTTGTACTACGAGCTGACCACTGAATTTGGTAAACTCAACCGAAAAATGTTGTCGCTTTCAAAATAAAAAAAGGTCACTGGTTGGGTGGTCGCGTCTGAGACAAAAAATTACTAATTTTTGGACAGACAGTTTGCCATCCAACCAGTTTCAAAAAAATAATGGAAAAAAATATCAGGGGAAACAAAGTTGGTCCTCCCCGATTTTAAAATAAAAAATAAGTATCCAATAAATATCGTCAAACACGCAAAACTATCGATAAACAGGGTCTTTTTTGGGGATATGCCGCATAAATTGTGCTTTTAGGTACCCCCATTGTCCTGTACAACAATCGAATTTTTTCGTTTCTGACACCACATTTGCTGTCCGCACTTGCTGCCTTTGGGTGGCTATTGCTGTCTAATTTTTTTTTGTGTTTTGGATTTTTAAATCCATTCAGTAGCTTTGTGCAATCAAAGAAAAAATTTCAGTCTTTTTGGCGCGTTATTTGAATGTATTTGAGTTGTTGGCTTTGTGCCATAATCCTTTTTTCAGTGCTCGTATATTGTTAATCATTGAATTTTATTAATCCTCATGAAAAGTTCTAGAGCGATGTATTCAGATTATTATCAATCTTGTTTCCGGCGAACCGTTGCGTTTGTCCGGGACATACCTGTTTCGTCAAAACGGGCACTTTCATCACCACCAACCGAGGGAGATGTTCTTTCGGAAAGTTTTACCAACCTCATTGGTAGCTCCCCGCGCCAATGCCATTTCATGAAAACAAAAAATATTGGTTCCCGTGGTACCAGTACTTTAATATCTACAATAATACCAGCTATGAGCTCAAAATTACTCAGATTGAATTTCGCATCCTTGGTGGCAATAACCCTCAGCCTCAGCGGGGTGTTTTTGGCGAATACGGTGCATGCGCAAACACAAGTCACGACCATAGTGGGCTTAGCGGGGACGATTAATTCCGCTAATTGTGCTGCTTCTACATCCTTGACGTTGTTTGTACCCGCAAATTCCATAACCGCTACAAGCGTTGTTAAAAGCGTTCAACTTGATTTGACCGGCGGGCTTACAACTTTCCTAGAAATTTACCTTAAATCTCCGGGTGGCGAAATCATTCCACTCTCTACCAACAATGGAACGGGGGGTAGTGCTTATACGGGTACTGTTTTTGATGGTGCAGGAGCAACGAACATTACAGCTGGGACGAGTCCATATACAGGCACTTATATGCCCGAGGGGACCGTTGGGGGCTGTTCAGTTCCTGCAGGAACCCTCATAAGCACCCTAGCTAACTTTACCGCCTCGAAAGAAGGTACTTGGGAGTTATATGTTGTGAACGCAGACGTTACCACGACAACCGTGAATTCATGGAGCATCACTTTCAATACGCCTCCTACCTTCTCACCTGTTTCCGGCTCAACTACCTTGGAATTGGCTGCTGGCACCTCTTTTACCTCTGCCATGTGCGGGGAAGTTTTGGAGGTGACGGTCAGTAATACGAGTGGTTTTGTAGATTTATATACCATGCAGTTTACTGCTGAATGGGATCCGTCACAATTAGAATATTATGCCTATGAAGCTCAACCAATAGGAACTGAAGATCCAATTATTGGAACCACGGGAACCACCTTGGATGGCTATATTCAATATACATGGGCTGATTTATTGGCGCCTACTACATTGGCTGATAATACACCATTTTTGAAACTGTTTTTTCAGGTAAAGAACGGCGCGACAGGGCTGGCAACCGTAGGGTTTAACTTGGAGACCACGGCGCCATCCCCATTGGAATCTATTGACACATCTGGTTACCAGATTATTGTCAACACCAATGCCATTACCATCAACCTCATTCCGTTGACCGTTGCTATGTCAAGTACCAATGCATCGTGTGCCGGCGAGGCTACAGGAGACGCCACCGCTACACCCAGCAGCGGTACGGCACCCTATACCTACGCATGGAGCAGTGGCCAAACGTCCACGGGCACTACCAGTACCGCATCAGGCCTTCCTGCCGGTGGGTATGATGTGACGGTCACCGATGTCAATGGCTGCACGGTTGTCGGAGGCGTCATAGTGGGTGAAGCCACGGCATTGGTACCATACGTTAACAGTATTGCGAATGTCGTCTGTTACGGTGGCACCGGTACGGTGAATCTTGCTGTCAGCGGAGGCACGGCACCTTATACGTACGCGGTGGGTCTAAATTCTCAAAGTACAACAACTTATCCTGCCAATATTCCATTTGCCATCCCATTGCCCGCTGGTGTGTATTACATCATCGTGCAAGATGCTGCGGGGTGCCAAGCAACGGTCAGCGCTACGGTCACGCAGCCGCCTCAGTTGGTAACACAAATTGTTAGCTATGGCAATATCTCCTGCAATGGAGGAAGCGATGGCTTTGAAGTTGCCAATGTCACGGGTGGTACCCCCAGCTTGTCCGCTTTCCCAACCTATGGCTACGGATATGCGTGGAGTGGCAGTGCATCAACACAAACTACCCCCAGTGTCACGAATCTGCCAGCCGACACCTATACAGTAACGGTGTCGGACTATTTGGGTTGTACCACCACGGCCTCCATGGCCCTCACGGAGCCAGGTCTGCTCACGGCAACAGCCTCTGTGGTCAATGAACCACTGTGCAACGGCACAGCTACCGGTAGCGTCACCGTTTCGCCAGCAGGTGGCACCTCCCCTTACACCTATACTTGGAGCAACGGAAGTACCAACTTATTGTCCGGCCAGACATTGACCGGCTTGACAGCGGGTACCTATACAGTAACCGTAAACGACTTCAATGGTTGTTCGGGTACCAGTACGGCCACGTTGACGAATCCAACTGCCTTGTCGTCGATTTCGGCTACAGTAACAGATCCGTTGTGTGCA
>CAIZLM010000024.1 GCA_903933805.1 uncultured Bacteroidota bacterium
CCCGCCGGCCAATACAACGTAACGGTTACAGCGACGAATCAACACGATTGTGTTCAAACATTTGTGGTGCCCATTCAGATAAATACCATGGTATCCCTAGCAGAAGCCATATCAGCCGACTTGTGCAGTGGTAAAATAGTGCGGTTTTTCAATACCAGTGGTATTGAAGGTTTGTGGAGTTTTGGAGATTTGGAAATCAGTAATTTGATCAATCCTGTGCATGAATACGCAGCATCTGGGATGTACGACGTTTCTTTTGTCCCGAACGACAATGTTTGTATTATGCCATGGGACTCAACCATCAACGTCCAAGACGTGATCTTGGAAGTCTCATTGCAACAAGATACACTGGTATGCAATGACTCGCCCTTGACGATTCAGGTCAGCGGAAACGGTCTTGTATATGAATGGTCGGCATTTCCAACATTTAACCCGCTGTTGGCAACTGGCCCAAGCTTGGCTGTTGTACCTGTAAAAAATGGTGTTTACTATGTCCGAACCACCAATTCCGTCGGTTGTGTGGCGGTAGATTCCATCAACATTAACAATGCTTCGGTGGATCTTCAGCTAAATCCAGCAGACAACGACATCTGCGCCGGAAACGAAACCGAAATCTCTGTGACGAACCTTGATTTACAAGATGTTCTCACCTATCAATGGTCACCAGCACTGCCCAATATTCCCAATCCTGTTGTTGCCCCGACACAGGAAACAACGTATCACGTGGTGGTAACCAATCAATTCGGCTGTACCAACGAACTGGATTTTCTGGTAAAAGTCACCACCGTTGCCGTCACAGCAACAGTAACGGGCAAGGAAACAATTTGTCCAGGAATGTCCACCACTTTACTCGCGACGCCCACAGGAAATGGTTCGATACTTGGTTATCAGTGGGATCCCGCTGCTGGTTTGTCGGATGAAACCATCTCCGACCCTACGGCAACGCCAACGTCAGATCAGTCATATATAGTTACGGTAACAACGACCAACGGCTGCACAGCCACCGATGAGGTTTTTATCCAGGTTATTTCTGGGCAATGCGTGGAACCCTATATTTTTGTCCCCAAGGCATTTACCCCCAACAACGATGCCAACAACGATTTCTTTGTTGTCCGTGGGGTTAATATTACGGAACTGCACTTCATTGTGTGGAATCGCTGGGGAGAGAAGGTATATGAGACCACCGATCCAACTGCACCCGGCTGGGACGGGACCTACCAAGGTAGGGAGCTAACACCGGATTCGTACGCTTGGTATTTGCGTGCAACCTGTGGCAATGGCGCTATTTATGAAAACAAGGGGGATGTCACCCTGCTCAAATAATGAGCCAGATTCACGCAACAACCATGCTGCTTGCTAGACTTTCTACAGACAGCATGGTTGTTGGTGAACATTGAATGTAATTGGTTACAGGTTGTCTGGCCCAAAAACGTTTACTTTTTTGGGCCAGACAGCGCGCCACCTAACAGTTACATTTTAAAAACCCTGGCGGCCTCCACGGCTTTTTGCCATCCCAAGTATAACTTTTCTGTTGCTTCAATTGCTAAACTCGGGGTGAATGCGGCGTCAAGCTGCCAGTTTCCAGCAATGTCATTTTTGTCTTTCCAGTAACCTACTGCCAATCCGGCCAGATAGGCTGCTCCCAGTGCTGTGGTTTCCTGTATTTTTGGTCGCTCTACGTTTACACGCAATAAATCGCTTTGGAATTGCATTAAAAAGTTATTTACCACCATACCGCCGTCAACCCGTAAGGTTTTTAACTGAATACCGGAGTCTTTTTCCATCACAGAAAGTACATCCTTGGTCTGGTAGGCGACGCTTTCCAATGTTGCACGAATGAGGTGACTTTTGGTACTACCCCGTGTAAGTCCAAATATGGATCCGCGAACCTCGGAGTCCCAGTAGGGCGTGCCCAGACCGACAAATGCGGGGACAAAGTACACCCCTTCGGAGGAGGATATGCTGCGTGCAAGGTGTTCTGTTTCTGAGACATCCGTGAATAGCTCCACGGTATCACGCATCCATTTCACCGCAGATCCGGCTACGAAAATAGACCCTTCGAGCGCATACTCAACTTTGCCGTTGATGCCCCAGGCAATCGTCGTCAGGAGCCCATTTTGAGATGCAACGGCTTCAAAGCCGGTGTTCATCAGCATGAAACAGCCAGTTCCGTAGGTGTTTTTTGCCATTCCCGGACTAAAACAACCCTGCCCAAACAAAGCAGCTTGCTGATCGCCCGCCATGCCGGCCACAGGAACTCCAGCTATTCCTAAAATGTCTTTTTTAACATACCCCAAAACGCCGGAAGAGTCCATAACAGTTGGGAGCATCGTTGCCGGAATTTCAAAAGCGTGGAGTAGCTCGGCATCCCAAGCACAATCCCGGATGTTGTACAACATGGTTCGCGAGGCATTGGAATAGTCGGTGGCGTGTACCTTTTCTTCCGTGAGATTCCAAAGCAACCAAGTGTCAATGGTGCCAAAAATCAGGTTGCCGGCAAGTGCATCCGTCTTGGCATCGGCAACATTGTCGAGTATCCACTTGATTTTAGTGCCTGAAAAATAGGCATCAATCAACAATCCTGTTTTGTACCGCACCTCCGCATCTAACCCTTTGGCCTTCAGGGCTTCACAAATATCTACTGTTTGGCGACTTTGCCAAACGATGGCGTTGTAAACTGGTTTTCCGGTGCGTTTGTCCCAGACAACGGTGGTTTCCCGTTGGTTGGTGATGCCCAAGGCGGCAATATTTTTAGCACCTACTTTTTTGACAACCGCTTTTACCGTCGTCAAAACACTTTCCCATATTTCAATAGGATTGTGCTCTACCCACCCTGGCTTTGGAAAATACTGGGTGATTTCCTCCTGGGCAACCGCAATGGTATTGCCTTTTTTGTCGAAGACTATCGAACGGGTGGAAGTAGTACCTTGGTCAATGGATAATATGTACTGCATGGCGTTGATAGTTACAATTACATGAACATAGTTTTATATACGAATGCACCACAGACGCCTCCAAGAATTGGGCCAACCACAGGAATCCAGGAATAGCGCCAATTGGAGGGGCCTTTGCCGGGTATGGGTAACAATGCATGGACTATTCTCGGGCCCAAATCACGGGCGGGGTTGATGGCGTAGCCTGTGGTTCCACCGAGCGATAAGCCGATGGACAGTACCAATGCTCCTACGGCCAATGGATTGAGGCCATCTGAAAAATGGTTTGCCCCCAAGGCACACAGCCCAAACAACAAAACAAACGTTCCGATGAATTCACTCATAAGATTGGCCGCAGTATGCGGAATAGCCGGTGCATTGCAGAATACGGCCAATTTGGTGTCCTGGTTTTCTGTGCCTGCCCAATGGGGCAAATAGTGTACATACACCAAGGCTGCACCGAGCATGGCGCCGAGCATTTCGGCGCAGAGATATAAGGGCAGCGCTTCAGGCGTGAATTGATCGGACCATTGTCCAGTAGCGGCAAGGGCCAGTGTGACGGCTGGGTTCAGATGTGCTCCGCTCACGTTTCCTACCGCGTACACTGAAAATGTCACGGCCAGTCCCCAGCCGATCGTGATCACCAGCCAGCCAGCGTTTTCGTTTTTGGTGCCACGAAGTAACACACCAGCTACCACGCCGTTCCCGAGTAGGATCATGAGCGCTGTTCCAATTAATTCTGCGAAAAAGATGTTCATGTGTTTTAATGTTGGTCTGAATGCGCGATGGTTACAAAATTTTATGTTGAAAAGAAGCTATCAAATCAATGTATGCCACAGTATTGGCTTCCTGTTCTGCTGCATCCCAGTCGAGTGCTGCGCCCAATAGTCGGCCCACCGCTGGCGCTGCAGCACTGGCAGCCGCCCAATCAATAAATTCCAGCCTCACCCGTCTGGCCAAAAAATCCCGGATCGTCATCGTCATCTCCTCGTGGGCACTGTACACAACCTCGGCACGTATGTACGGGTATTCCGGAACAATACGTTCGGCCAAGTCGGGCTGCTGGACAACCAATTGGCCAATTTTGTCGGCGTTAATCCCATATTTCGCCGCCAAATGTTGCGAAACATCTGCATCAAAACAATAGGTTGAGGCTAATTTTTTAAATAAATTTTCTTCCCAACCCTCTGCACCCGTCAGCAGATGCGTTTTGGTGGTGCAGACAGCACGAACGCCAAGTTCCCGGCAAACAGTATCAAGGGCATCTTGTGCCATGAGCCGATAGGTGGTCCATTTACCACCCATCAAGCTGATCAGACCAGAAACAGGATCGGTCTCTATTTCGTGGTCGCGAAGCAGTGTCTTTGTACCTTGGGTGTTCTTGTGACCAGTTTTTAAAGCTGATACCAAGGGCCTTAACCCGGCAAAACCAGCTTGAACTTTGCTCGCATCGATTGTTTCATCTATAAATGGTTGCAGCGTTTCTATCAAAAAGTCAACTTCTTTTGCCTCAAGGGTGGGCTCTTGGAGGAGCTCTGAATGTGGCTCATCGGTCGTCCCCAACAGTAATTTCCCCTCAAATGGAATGGCAAATACGACGCGTCCATCGTTTGTTTTAGGAATCAACATCGCATGTTGACTTTCAATATAACCCCATGGCAAGAGGAGATGCACGCCTTTGGATGGTGTGATGCGGGGACTTTGATGCTCATTTGCCAACAATCTTATGGTATCTGCGTAAGGACCGCAACAATTTAAGAATCGGGTGGCCTGTAGGGTGAAATGGTTGACACCGGTTTTTTGGAGCTTGTTGATGATGGTAGCAGCCGTGATCTGGCCCGCGTTGTTTTTTTGAAAGCCAATAACCTCCATGTAGTTGACCACCACCGCTCCGGCAGCAGCAGCAGATTGAATGAGGGCAAGACAATATCGTGCGTCATCCAATTGACCGTCGTAATAGAGCACGCCACTGTGAATTTTTTTGGATATTCCGGGCATAATCCGCACAACTTCTCTTTTTCGCAGCCACCGACTCTTGGGTAGTTTGTCTCTGCCGGAATAAAACCAACCGTATAGCTGAAGTCCTAAAAAGAAATACAACCCTTCCCACCAACTGAAAACGGGTGTGATAAATCCAAGTGGGTGGGCGAGGTGGGGCGCGTTTCTGAGGAGGATATGCCGTTCAGCGAGTCCGTGGCGTACTTGACGCAGTTGACTAAAATCAAGCTTGGTGAAGGCTTGTTCTAGGTAACGCACACCGCCATGCACCAATTTGGTGCTTCTGCTGGAAGTTTCAGCAGCGAAATCTGTTTTTTCTACCAAGACAACTTTGAGCCCTCGAAGGGCTGCATCAAGGGCACAACCAGCACCACTGGCGCCACCGCCAACTATACAAAGGTCAAATTTTTCGGTTTGTAGCCGGTGGATATGCTCGTTTCTTTTCATGGTGGGCTATTTATTGCGTGCTCCCAGTTGTTGCTGCCAGCGCCAAGCATCTGCCAGGCCCTCGCGCAGTGTGCGTCGGGCTTTCCAGCCCAGTACGTTGTTGGCTTTGTGCACATCGCCCCAAATGGCAGTAACATCACCGGGTCTGCGGGCGCCAATTTGGTAACGCAAGGTCGATCCGCTGACGTCTTCAAAGGTTTGTATCAATTCCAGTACGCTGTTGCCAGCCCCCGTACCTACATTGAAAACGTCATATAAGGAAGGTTTTTCAGTGACCAACAGATGTTGTAGTGCTGCTACATGCGCGTCGGCCAAATCCATCACATGGATATAATCTCGAACACAGGTGCCATCCTTGGTCGGGTAGTCATTGCCAAAAACGGTCAGGGACTCCCGCAGTCCAATGGCCGTTTGGGTTACGAATGGTACAAGGTTACTGGGAATACCCAGTGGGAGTTCTCCAATCAGGCCAGAGGGGTGAGCACCAATGGGGTTGAAGTATCGCAATGCAATTATTTTTAAAGGATGGGCTTTTGCGACGTCATAGAGGATTTCTTCGCCAACACGTTTGGTGTTGCCATAAACGGAAGCGGCTGGTTTTACAGCGGTTGCTTCTGTGACAGGTAGGGTTTCTGTCTCGCCATAGACGGTACAAGAAGATGAAAAAATCAGGTGATTTACGCTTGTTTCCAGCATCACTTCCAGTAAGGTGACCAAGGACCCGAGGTTGTTTCGGTAATAAGCGAGCGGTGCGCCCATGGATTCTCCTACCGCCTTGAATGCTGCAAAGTGAATGACCCCATCAATTTTTTCCGAAAGCATAACTTCTCGGAGCGCAGCAGCATCGTTGCAGTCAATGGTGTGGCAACGCACCTTTTTGCCCAGTATTTTTTCCAGACCTGTCAGCACGGAAATTTCAGAGTTGGAAAAATTATCCACAATGATGGGGGTGAAGCCTGCTTCTGAAAGGGCAACAACGGTGTGTGAGCCAATAAACCCGGCTCCTCCGGTCACAAGAATGTTCATAAAATCAAGTTGTTAAATCGTGATGGTGTAATGGGTTACATTTGTTTACTTTGCTCCGCAAATTTGCTAATTATGTACAAGTTATTATTGTTCATTTTATCGGGCCTGCTCTTGTTGGTAGGCAACCAAGCGTCAACTGCCCAAAATACGATCGTGCCAACACCTACGCACGCCCAACTTGCTTGGCATGAAACGGAATTTTATCTCTTTTTTCATTTTGGTCCCAACACCTTTACCAACTTGGAATGGGGACACGGTACTGAGATAGAGGAGCTTTTTAATCCCACCGATCTGGACTGTGAACAATGGTGCCGGGTTGCAAAATTGGCGGGCGCCAAAGGTGTGGTAATTACGGCCAAACACCACGACGGGTTTTGCCTGTGGCCGTCTAAATATTCTACGCACACGGTCCGTGAAAGTAAATGGAAAAACGGAAAAGGTGACGTATTGCGGGAATTGTCGGATGCTTGTCGTCGAAATGGTTTAAAATTTGGTGTTTATCTCAGCCCATGGGATCGAAATCACCCCAAGTACGGTACTCCCGAATACAACGATGTGTATGCAAATACCTTGATTGAATTGCTTACAGGATATGGAGAGCTTTTTGAGGTGTGGTGGGATGGCGCCAATGGAGAAGGTCCAAATGGCAAAAAACAAGACTATGATTTTCCGAGATTTGAAAAACTTGTAAAAAAATATCAACCCAACGCAATCATTTTCAGTGATATCGGACCCGGATGCCGCTGGGCAGGCAACGAGTTGGGCACGGTAAATGAAACGAATTGGTGTATGCTTGATACGGTTGGTTTTGGTCGTGGAGCAACGGGCCCGCCAGGTCAAATACTACAAACAGGACAAGAAAATGGTGCCGCCTGGATTCCCGCAGAATGTGATGTGAGTATTCGTCCGGGCTGGTTTTATCACCCAGAAGAAGATCAAAAAGTAAAAACGCCTGAAACGCTGTTTGACATATACCTTCAATCGGTTGGACGTGGCGCCAATTTGATTCTAAATGTGCCGCCCGATCGACGCGGCAGAATCCATGAACAGGACTCCAGCCATCTTGCAGCATTCGGCGCAATTTTAAAAAAGAATTTTGCAGAAAACCTGGCGCTGCACAAAAACGCATTCTTGGAGCAGGGCCGAAGAACCAAAGCGACCAAAACCCTTACGGACGGAAATCAACAGACAAATTACAGCCCGAAAATTCAAAAAAAACATGAATTCGGCGCTGTTACGGTAGATTTAGGAGAATATAAAGTGTTTAATTGCGTCAAAATTTTCGAAGACAGCAAACGTTTCGGCCAAAATGTCAAAGAATTTAAGGTAGAGGTTTGGGAAGATAATATATGGCGGCTGGTTGCAAAGTCAACCACCATCGGCGCCAGAAAAATCTTGGTTTTTCCACGTGTGAGGGCATCAAAATTGAAAATAACAATCTTGAATTCAAAGAATACAACAACGCTGAACGAAGTGCAAATTTTCAATCTCAATGAAAAGTAAAACCTAACCAGTTACAAAAAAAAGAGCCTGTTGCGAAAGGTTTGCGCAACAGGCTCAAATGATGTTCTTTGAAGAACAGTAATCAGCGGCCTAATCCTCTGATCCGATTTCTGCCGTATTGTTTGAAAGACCAACAACGGCAGTCGCCAAAAGGGTTAGAAAAAAAATGAAGTAAGCAACCATAATGAACAGATTTAGTGGATTAGAAGAAAAAAATTAGCAAAATATGTTGTGTAATAAACTCAGTCAAAGGTATCAGATAATAAAGTCCGAAACTAATTTCAAAGTAAATTAACATCAATACTTAATATGATTTACATCATGGTTTTGATGATTGTCTGCAAATAATCATCACGAATAAAGGGTGTACGCAGTAACATACTTTTTGTTACAAAAAGTATGTAGGAACGCTTTCCAGAAAAAAAAGATCCACTTAACCCCGTTGTGTTGACCGCAGCAGTGATACAGTAAAAAAAAATGGCTCAGTACGGCAAAAAATGGCCATTTGTTTATCTCAAACAAGACCATCTAAACAGTTGTATTGAAAATTATGTAAAAATGTATTGAGTCAACTTATTTATTTAGACTACATTTTTTAATTTTCCTGCGGTGGTCTGCAAAAATTCTTTTTGTCTGGCAAAAAAATAGTCCATTGGGACCAAACAACGTTCCACCCAACAGTCACACAGCCAATCAAATTGAACTTGCAGTAAGCATAAAGTACAATTGAAGCTAAAAATGCAGCGCTCATACTTCATAGAGCGCTAAATCAACTGTACGTAGCAAAGGTAACAAAATATTTGTTATATTTGAGGGGTACAAAACTCATTTTAACAAATAATAGATTGAAAACTCGATTTTTAGAAGATATACGCAGTTGTTGGAAATCGATTTTCACCCCGTATCGGCTTCCAAAAGCAATATTATTTTGTACTGGCTCTAATTACTTGATAGGTCACCTGCACCCCGTTGTTGATGATCAATGTTTCATCCGATAAAAGACGCCTTGATTGGGTTGCCTCGGAGGAAGTCCGGCGTTTCCATCCTTTTTTTGCCCTCCAACTGCAATGCAAGGACTTGGATATAGCCGTCATTGGTACTAATTTTAAGTTCTATATGGCCTTCTACCACCAGCATGCCGGGATGATCGGGAGATATTGGGGTTGATACTATCCGTGATTGCAGGATTTTCAACACCTTACCTTGCAGGGTGGTCCAAGCTCCTGGATAGGGGCTTAGTCCCCGGATGAAATTGTGTACGGTAGCACTGGATTGAGCAAAATTAATTTTACAAGTTTCAGCGTGAATTTTGGGGGCGTGGGTAGCTTCAATATCAGCCTGTGGTGTTGGTCTAGCGGTACCATCCTCAAGTGCTCTAACAGATCGAAGGAGTAATTGAGCGCCAATTTCCATCATTTTGTCGTGTAATGCTCCTGCGGTTTCATCTGCTCCAATGGGTATCTTTTCTTGGAACAATAAGTCGCCGGTATCAATTTCATGCCGGATCAAAAAAGTTGTTACCCCTGTCTCGCGTTCTCCGCGGATGATCGCCCAGTTGATGGGAGCGGCCCCCCGATACTTTGGCAACAGCGAGCCGTGTAGGTTCATGGTGCCCATTGGCGGCATACTCCAGACGGCTTTCGGCAACATTCTGAAGGCAACAACAATGAATAAATCTGCGTCAAATGCTCGCAGCTTTGCCAAAAAATCTTCACTTTTTAAGTTTGATGGTTGCAAGACA
>CAIZLM010000025.1 GCA_903933805.1 uncultured Bacteroidota bacterium
ATGCTGGGCCAAAATATTACCACCTGCAACTCGGTGATCGGATCCGCCAACTATGATGTTGGCCACGTATTCAGTACCGGCGGTGGCGGTGTGGCGTATCTGGGGGTTATTTGTGGTTCAAACAAAGGCGGTGGCGTGACTGGCTCAGGCTCACCCGTTGGCGATCCCTTTGACATTGACTACGTTGCCCACGAAATTGGCCACCAATTTGGCGGGCCTCACACCTTCAACGGTACAGTTGGCTCCTGTTCCGGCAATGCTAGTAACGCTGATGCGATGGAACCAGGTAGTGGCAGTTCGATTATGGCCTATGCCGGCATTTGCGGCGCCAATGACCTACAGCCCCACAGTGATGCCTATTTTCACGCCAACAGTTTGCAACGCATGACGGCGCATGCCATCACCGGCAGTGGTAATACCTGTGCGGTGAAGGTGGTGTCTGGCAACCACAATCCCGATGTCAATGCAGGCTTGGATTACACCATTCCAAAATCAACGCCCTTTGCCCTGACGGCAGTGGGTACTGATGTTGACGGAGATACGCTCTCCTATATATGGGAACAAATGGATGCGGCCATTTCAACAAACCCTCCGGTGTCCTCCAGCGCCACCGGTCCGCTTTTCCGTTCGTTTACCCCCAATCCTGATCCTATTCGTGTTTTTCCCCGTTTGGTGGATATCGTGAACAATGTAAATCCGGTGTGGGAAGAATTGCCTAGCGTGGCCAGGACGATGAACTTTCGCGTGGTATTGCGCGACAACGATTGGCTGGCAGGTTGCACCGATGAAGACAACGCGGTGGTTACTGTTTCAGCCGCCTCCGGTCCGTTTTTGGTTTCTGCACCCAATACCAATGTCCTTTGGAACGTAGGCGCCACGCAAACTGTCACCTGGGATGTCGCCAATACAACAGCGGCGCCTGTTTCCTGTGCCAATGTGCGCATCCTGCTTTCTACGGATGGCGGCTTTACGTATCCAGTGGTGTTGTCTGCCAATGAACCCAACGATGGTACGGCAAACATCACGGTGCCCAACAATGTAAGCAGTACCTGCCGTGTAAAAGTGGAGGGCCTGGGCAATATCTTCTTTGATATTTCCAACACCAATTTCAGGATTGAACCGCCGGTTGTCCCTACTTTTTTCCTGAGTACCAATATTGGTGCAGCAACGGTGTGCGCCGGAGAAAGTACCACTTTTAACGTTGATCTGGCGTCTGCCCTGGGCTTTGACACCCCGGCAGATATTACCATCACGGGTGCTCCTGTTGGCGCCACCGTGACCATTGGTACCAATCCGGTTGTTCCGGCAGGATCTACGATGGTGACGTTGGGCGATCTGCTCCCTGCCATGGCGGGGGTCTATACCTTGAATATTCAAGCCGTAGCCGGAATGGTTACCCGCAATGCCGAGGTAACTATTACGGTGCTTCCGGGTGTTCCCACGACTGCAACCTTGAGCAGCCCTGCCAACGGTGTTACGGGGCTTTCCACCGTTGCAACGCTTACTTGGACAGCCAATTATGCCACTTCTTCCTTGGTCGAAGTAGCCACCAACCCTTCTTTTGCACCCGGCTCGATCGTGTCAACACAGATGGTGGGTGCCTCAACGGCCTCTGTGGCTGGTTTGGGATCCGCTGCGGTATATTACTGGCGGGTACGGACGTCCAACAATTGTGGCGAGGCGGTTTTCTCCCCTGTTTATGCTTTTCAAACGGGCAGTGCTTCCTGCGGCAACGATTTTAGCAGCACCGATGTACCAAAAGCCATTGACTTGGCCACGGTTAATACCGTAGTTTCTACGCTCAACGTTCCCTCGAACAAAGCGATCGCAGATGTCAATGTTAGTTTGGCCATTACCCATACCTATACGGGCGATTTGATTGCGCGTTTGGTTGCGCCTTCGAACGATACGATTGATTTGTTTGACCAACCAGGTGTTCCTGCATCTGCTTACGGGTGTGCAGGCGCCAACGCAAGTCTTACTTTTGACAGCCAAGCGTCACAAACAGCATTGTTGTTGGAGGGGCTTTGCAATGGAACGCCCCCGGCCCTCAGTGGCGCGTTTCAATCCATTGAGCCATTGAGTGCCTTGAATGGAAAAAATGCCCAAGGCACGTGGAAGTTGTTGGTAACCGACAACTTTGCAGAAGACGGAGGTTCCCTCACCGCTTGGAGCCTTTCATTTTGTTTCCCAGTGTCCATACCCGCCGGCAATGTGTTGGCGAATAGCCCCTTATCGGTGTCTTCCGGTGGTATTGGAAATATTGCCACGTCCAATCTTCAAATCAGCACAACCGGTACTACAACACAAGGGCAGTATATTGTGTTGAGCCTTCCGCAGCACGGAACCCTGACGTTGAATGGTATAGCTTTGGGTATCGGTGGTGTTTTCACACAGGCGGATATCAATGCTGGTGTAGTAGCTTACGTCAACAATGGTGACCAGACAATTGCCGATAATTTCCATTTTGATGCCTTGGACGCCAACAACAGTGGCTGGTCGCACGAAGGCGTATTTAACATCAATGTGCTCACCAATAACCTTTCGGCTACGGCAGCTCAGACACAAGCCGTGCTTTGCTACAATGGTACAACAGGTGAAATTACCGTTGTCGCCACGGGACTTGATGGCACGTATGCTTATCGCCTCAACGGTGGAGCAGCGCAAAGCTCCAATGTATTCAGCAATTTGGCTGCCGGCACGTACACGGTGCAAGTGATCGGACAATTTGGTTTTTCTGTTTCCACTGCCCCGATTACGATTGACAATGCACCTCAAATTGTGGTGGGTGCCACTGTGACAACCGATGACCTTGAAGTATTGGCATCCGGCGGAACCGGTGCGTTGACATTCAGCCTCAATGGGGTTGATTTCCAGACAACACCCGTATTCAATGATTTGGCCAACGGTATTTACACCATCAGCGTACAGGATGAAAATGGCTGTATTGCTACGACAGAGGTGATCGTTGCCGTGAATTCACTGTTGGTTTCTGTTTTGGAACAAAATGGCATCAGCTGCTTTGATGGCAATGATGGCGCCATTGTGGTGAATATTGGCGGTGGACAAGCGCCGTTTGCCTTTAGTCTGAATGGTGGTGCACCGCAGTCGAGTAATGTATTTACGGGTTTGACGGCGGGAACTTATTCCGTTGCCGTGACCGACGATTTGGGTTTTAGTGCAACATCCACGGACATTGTACTTGACAGTCCTTTGCCGGTGGTGGCCTCTGCCAGTGCTGTACTCAATACCATTGTTGTTACTGCTTCAGGCGGTACGGGCGTATTGACGTACAGTTTGAATGGCGGTGCTTTCCAAAGTTCCAATATTTTTCTTGGACTTAGCAGCGGCGCCTACATCGCGGGTGTGCGCGATGGAAACGGTTGCATTGTATTAACAACGGTGGTTGTTGATATACCGCCCGTGGTACTTACAGCGGCCTTTACCGCGACGCTCTCGTGTTTTGGAGCAGCCGATGGTGTTGTTACGGCCCTTGCTGAAGGGGGTATTGCACCATACACGTACGCTTTAAATATTGGCTCGTATCAGTCTAGCCCCGTGTTTACGGGTCTGACGGCAGATTCCTATACGCTGAAAGTACGCGATGCTGTAGGAACAGAAGTAGTGGTTACTTTTGATATTACGCAACCAACACCTGTGTTTGTGGTGGTGACGGTGGTGGCCAACGCTGGAACGCCAACTTTTTCAGGTGGAAATGCGCCTTATTCCTATACTACAAATGCGCCCAATCAGGATTTACAGCATTTACCCAATGGCACCTACACCGTCTCGGTAACGGATGCCAATGGCTGTGTCGATACAACCTCCTTTACGATCAATGTACCGCCACTAGCTTGGTCTGCAGTTGTTGCCAATGTAACTTGTGCTGGTGCTATAGATGGCAGCATCATCGTAACAGCCACCGGTGGTATAGCGCCTTATGAATTCAGTTTGAATGGTAGTGCTTTCCAATCCAGCAACCTCTTTTTCGGACTTGGAGCCGGCACGTACACCGTGACCACGCGTGATACCGAGGGCAACCAAACGATGGGTAGCATTGTAGTGGGTAGCCCTGCTGCACTGGTGCTTACCGCTACTGTTTCAGGCAATGGCATTGTTGCTGTTGCGAGCGGCGGTACGGGTGCTTACCAGTTCAGCTTGAACAATGGTCCACAACAAGCCAGCGGCAGTTTCACCAACTTGACCCCTGGGAGTTATACCGTGATTGCTACCGATGCCAACGGTTGCGCTGCTTCCGTTGGAAATCTCATGGTCACCAGCGCAGTGGTGGAGCCTTCGGAGGCTTGGGGTCTGGCGGTATCGCCCAATCCGGGTACCGGTTTGTTCCAATTGACCTTGCAGCAGGCACCGATAACATTGCGTACGGAAGTATTTGATGCTGCCGGCCGCTTGTTGCGTTCGACGGATTTTACGCCCCATGGCGGCACCTTTAGTACCCTGCTCGACTTGCGTGATTTGCCCAATGGCACCTATATTCTCCGTTTGACGGATGGTCAGCAATGGGGTGGCGTTCGATTGAGTAAAGTGCAATAAGCAACAGCTTACAACAATATTGATTGCAGGCCGTCTCACAAGTAACGATGTGAGACGGCCTTTTTTAAATTTACTGGGTTGTTGCCTTGAATTGTAATTTTCTGCAGCATGGCGGTACGCGCTACCTTCGGCCCATCCAGAGGATAATCTTCTCATCGAAACAGCCCTTCTATGTAGAACAAAAGTAATACGGCAGCAAATACACCCTTTACCGTATCCTTCTTTGGATATAAAAACTAAGTAACTGGTTAGGAGGTTGCGTCTGAAACTTCCAAGACTTTGTGTGCCCGTTGTCACGGACACGCAAAGTCTTGGAAGCAATTCAACGAAGTGTTTGGTCGAAACGGGCTATTTTCCCAACAAAGCAAACATATTTTTCTTGTAGGCTTCCACACCGGGCTGGTCGAAAGGATTTACCCCGAGTAAATAACCGCTCACGGCACAGGCTTTTTCGAAGAAAAAGAACAGTTGTCCCAGGTAATACGGGCTTGCCGCTGGAATTTTAATGGTGAGATTGGGCACTCCGCCCTCGATATGGGCCATTCTTGTGCCCTCAGCGGCCTTTTTGTTGATATAATCCAAGTGTTTGCCGGACAAATAATTCAGGCCGTCAAGATCATCATCGGTATTGAAGATCGTGAGATCGTGTTCCGGGGTTCCAATTTCCAGGACTGTTTCAAATAAAAAACGCTGTCCATCTTGGATGTATTGTCCCATGGAGTGCAGGTCGCAAGTAAAATCAACGGCAGCGGGGAATATACCCTTGCCGCCCTTGCCCTCACTTTCACCGTACAATTGTTTCCACCATTCGGCGATGAAATGGCACCGCGGTTCATAATTCACCAACAATTCAATGTTCTTGCCATTTTGGTGGAGCAGGTTTCGCAAGGCAGCATACTGAAGGCAGGGATTGTGTGCAAAGGGTTTGTTGCACAACGCAACGCCATCCGCTGCGCCCCGCAAGAGTTCTTCCACATGAATACCCGCAGCAGCGATGGGCAATAGTCCTACAGCCGTGAGTACAGAAAAGCGGCCACCGACATTGTCGGGCACCACAAAGGTTTCGTAACCTTCCTGCGTAGCAAGTGTTTTCAGCGCGCCCCGAGTTGCGTCTGTGGTAGCGTAAATACGTGCTCTGGCCCCGGCTTTTCCGTATTTTTCTTCCAATTTTTGTTTGAAAATACGAAAAGCAATGGCGGGTTCGGTGGTGGTGCCTGACTTAGAAATAACGTTCACAGAAAAGTCCCGATCTCCGATTACCTCCAGTAATTGCGTGAGGTAGGTGCCGGAAATATTGGTCCCGGCAAAATAAATTTCCGGCGTTGTCCGCTGTTCGTCGCTCAGGTTGTTGTAAAAGCTGTGCTGACAAAATTCAATGGCAGCTTTAGCGCCCAAGTAGGAGCCCCCGATGCCAATCACCACCAACACCTTGCTTTGTTGTTGAATCCGGATGGCAGCATTTTTGATCCGCGCGAATTCTGCACGGTCGTACTGGAGTGGCAGATCTAGCCAGCCCAGAAAGTCATTGCCGGGCCCTTCCCGGCTTTCGAGTAGTTTGTCTGCGGCCACCACCAGCGGTTCAATGGCCGCCATTTCATGTGCGGAGACAAATGATTCCGCGGGGGAGTAGTCAAATTGGATCATAACAAAATGGGCGTATGCTGTTGTCGTAAGACTTGTTCGTGGGCGAAAAAAATTTGTAACTGCTTAGGTGGCACGCTGTCTGGCCCAAAAAATGGCCACTTTATTGTCTAAGATGCGACCACGCTAACCAGTTACATTAATTTGTGGAGATTGGGTCGGAGGTGCTATTAGACCTTTGCCAACTCCCCTTTCAGGAATTCGATTACTTTGATTTCAACAGGATCTACGTTGCGCAGTTCCGCCAAGTAAACGGAGGTCCAGTCGCCGAGGTGCACCAGGTAAAATGCTTTTTCTATCAAAGATTTTCCTTTCGACCACAGTTCGATGCTGGTATGGGTGTAGTGTTCGACGATGTCTTTGTTGATGTCGGTACGGACAGATGTCCGGTTAAAATCATCTCGGTTGCGCAACCAGATCACGGCGACATCGGGTCGTTGATCACGCCATCCTACGAGTTCGTTGTGGTTCATTTCTGGAATTACGTGGTGCCAGCAGAGCATTTTGGCATTTTCATTGATTTGTTGGCGCCAACGTACGGCCACGGCTTCCATTTGGTCGGCACAATAGATGACGGGTGTTTTCCCTTGGAGGAAACCGGCAATTTTGTGTGCTTGTTTTTGGATAGCGGCCAAATCGCGTGTGAGAAGTTTGTGTGCGGCGGCAACGTTGCCAAAGAGTTTGCCGGGGATCAGTTTTGCGGCACGGAGCACGCCAAGTTGTGCGACAATAGAGTAGCCCATACAAGCGCGCGGGCTGCTCCAACCGCCGGGTACCTGTACGTAATCGAGCCCGTGCTCCTTGGCCAGTTCGATCAATTTGCCGCCGGAAGCAATGCAAACGATTTTAGCGCCGGTTTGGAGGAGCTGCTCAAAAGTGCTGAGTGTTTCTTCGGTATTGCCACTGTAAGAAGAACAGATGGCGAGGGTGTGTTTGTTTATCCAGGCAGGCGCGTGATAGCCCTTGCTGACCACAATGGGTAGTTTGCAGGTGCTGCGCACAAAATCCTGCACGAAGCCACCGCCGATGCCACTGCCGCCCAATCCGGAGATAAAAACAGATCTGAATGGGGCACTGTGTTTTTTAAGGGTGATTTTTTCGGCAATTAACAGCGCTTCCTCCAATTGGGCAGGGAAGCGGGCGATCATTTTATCCATGAGTTGAGTATTTGAGCAAACTATTTCGAGGGCTTTCAATGGGTGGACAAAGGTAAGCCTGTTGAGGGAAGGGCAAAAAAAAATCCCTCACAAGTTAACTTGCAAGGGATTCCGTATTTCGAGAGGTTTCCAGCGGATTCGAACCGCTGTAGCAGCTTTTGCAGAGCTGTGCCTAACCGCTCGGCCAGGAAACCATAGACACCGTCGAAACGGGCTGCAAAGAAAAGGAATTTTTATTTAATTCACCAAGAAGAATTTCAATTGGATTTTTATTTTTATAAAATGACCTAAAGGAGCTTCATGTCATATATTTGGGCGTCCTTAGCCGCAAACCATATTTCATTTGCAAACCAATTTGTTCACTTCTATCACATTTTGATCTAAATCTTATGGGCAAAGAATTACAAACGCTCGATTATGTAGTTTTTTTTATCTACTTCATCATAGTGGCAGGCTACGGCTACTGGATTTACCAACGCAAGAAGAATCCCAATACCAGTGTCAATGATTTTTTTCTTGCTGAAGGGTCCCTGACTTGGTGGGCTATTGGCGCATCGCTTATTGCATCCAACATCAGTGCGGAGCAATTTGTGGGCATGTCGGGCTCCGGCTTTGCAATGGGCTTGGCCATTGCGTCCTATGAATGGATGGCCGCGTTGACGCTCATTGTAGTGGCGGTATTCTTCATGCCGGGCTACATCAAGAACAAAATTTTCACCATGCCGCAATTTCTTGAGAAGCGTTATAGTCCGCTGGTGGCAACCATGATGGCCGTTTTTTGGCTGCTGGTGTACGTTTTTGTCAACCTGACCTCTATTTTGTACCTTGGGGCCATAGCAGTTTCTACGATTTCTGGGTTCAGTTTCATGGCTTGTTCCTTGTTTCTGGCCACTTTTGCCATTATCATCACCTTGGGTGGGATGAAGGTGATCGGCTACACGGATGTTATTCAGGTGGCCATCCTGGTGTTGGGCGGTTTGTGCACGACCTATCTCGCCTTGGATTTGGTGGCGCAGCAAAGTGGAATGACGGGTGCGCTGGCTGGGTTAAGCCAACTGCGTGAGCAAGCACCGACACACTTTCACATGATTTTTGATGAATCAAACAAGTACTACAAGGATCTTCCGGGCCTTACGGTGCTTTTCGGTGCTATGTGGATTGCCAACCTCAACTACTGGGGCTGCAATCAATACATCACGCAACGCGCGCTCGGGGCAAAAATTGAAACCGCCCGCAGTGGATTGCTGTTTGCGGCATTTTTGAAATTGTTGATGCCCATTATCGTGGTATTGCCAGGTATTGCCGCTTTTGTTTTGTACCAAAAAGGGATGTTCCACAGTGAAATGGTGAATGAACTTGGAGAGGTAAAGCCCGACAAAGCCTATCCGGTATTGCTCAATTTGCTGGGCCCAGGCTTGAAAGGCCTTTCTTTCGCAGCCCTAACAGCCGCCATTGTGGCGTCATTGGCCGGGAAAGCAAATTCAATTGCGACCATTTTTACCTTGGATATCTATAAAAAATACATCAACAGGGGCGCCGATGATGGCGTTCAGGTGCGCATGGGCCGTTGGGTAATCATTGTTGCCATGCTCATTGCCATTTCAGTGGCGCCACAGCTGCAAAAACTGGAACAAGGGTTCCAGTTCATCCAAGAATTTACAGGTTTGATTTCCCCCGGCGTAGTAGCCATCTTCCTGCTTGGATTCTTCTGGAAACGGGCCACGGCAAATGCCGCATTCGTGGCAGCGCTACTGACCATCCCGTTGGGACTGGCATTCAAAAGCTATATGCCGGAAATGCCATTCCTCAATCAAATGGGCTATGTTTTTCTGATATTGGTGGGGTTAATGGTACTCATCAGTGTCTTAGATCCACGCAGTAAGCAAAACAAAGATGCTTTGGAGATAGACACCCAAGCTTTTCGCACATCGTCGGCCTTTGCGGCCGGCGCACTGCTGATTATTGGGGTGCTTGCAGCGCTTTATATTGTTTTTTGGTAACAGTTGAATGGTAGCGTAAGCATTGAGCAACTGGTAAGGTGGTCGCATCTGAGACAAAAAAAGCGGCTCTTTTACTACCAGCCAACCAGTTTTACCAACAAAAAACCGCCGAGACATTGACTGTGTCTCGGCGGTTTTTGCAGGTAGGGCTGCTGCAACTTTTAAATTCCGCCCAGACAAAGATATTTCACCGTTAGGAAATCTTCCAGTCCGTATTTTGACCCCTCCCGGCCAATGCCACTTTCTTTCATGCCGCCGAATGGTGCTACGGTGGTTGCGATCAGGCCCGTATTTACGCCCACCATACCATATTCAAGTGCTTCGGCAACCCGGAATATTCGGCCAATGTCGCGGCCATAGAAATAAGCGGCGAGTCCATACGGGGTATCATTTGCCATGGCAACAACCTCTTCGTCGGTTGAAAATCGGGTGACGGGCGCCACCGGGCCAAATATTTCCTCGTGCATAATGTCCATATTGGTTTCAACGTCCGCCAATATGGTGGGCTGAAAGAAAGTTCCTGTCAGTGCAGCGCCCCCGGTGACGATGCGCGCGCCCTTTTGGGTAGCATCGCTGACGAGGCGCTGTACTTTTTCAAGCGCTTCGGTGTTGATGAGGGGGCCGATGTTAACGCCTTGTTCGGTGCCGATGCCGAC
Source organism: uncultured Bacteroidota bacterium (assembly GCA_903933805.1). Lineage (GTDB taxonomy): Bacteria > Bacteroidota > Bacteroidia > Chitinophagales > Saprospiraceae > M3007. The sequence continues at coordinate 10,009 of CAIZLM010000025.1, forward strand.
TTTTTGCTTCAACACCGCGGCGGTAAATTTCTCTAAAAACTGTTCGTACACCCCGTTTTGAACAAAAAGGCGGTTTGCGCAAACACAGGTTTGACCGGCATTTCGGTATTTTGAAATGATGGCGCCCTCGACTGCTGCATCCAGATCTGCGTCGTCAAATACGATGAATGGCGCATTTCCGCCGAGTTCGAGGGATATTTTCTTCACGGTATCGGCGCACTGGCGCATGAGCAGTTTCCCAACCTCGGTGCTGCCAGTGAACGACAATTTGCGTACGACAGGACTGTCTGTCAGTGTTTTACCGATGGCGGGGGCATCTGTCCCGGTAACGATGTTGAATACGCCTGCAGGGAATCCGGCTCGGGCGGCCAATTCGGCGAGTGCCAGCGCTGAAAGCGGCGTCTCTTCGGAGGGCTTCAGCACAACGGTACAGCCTGCTGCGAGGGCTGGCGCCACTTTTCGGGTGATCATGGCGTTTGGAAAATTCCAAGGGGTAATGGCGGCGACAACGCCAATGGGTTCTTTGGTGACCAACAGGCGGACACCGGGAACGTGCGGTGGAATAATATCACCGTACGCTCTTTTGCCCTCTTCTGCAAACCACTCGATGAAAGAAGCGCCATAACGCACCTCCCCCACGGCTTCCGGCAGCGGTTTGCCCTGCTCCATCGTCATCAGCAGCCCCAAGTCGTCCACATTTTCAAGGATGAGGTCGTGCCAACGGCGGAGGATTGCGGCTCGGGCGGAAGCGGTTTTGCGGCGCCATTCAGGCAGTGCTTGTGCGGCAGCGTCTATGGCTCGTCGCGTTTCAGTGGTGGTACAATCGGCAACGCGGGCAATTTCGGCGCCGTTTGCCGGGTTGTAAACGGAGAATGTTTTGCCAGAATCGGCAGGAACCCAAGCCCCATGAATAAACGATTCACGGCGGAGGAGGGTAGCATCACGTAGAAAGGACATTGTTTGAGCGATGGTTGTTTGTAACTGGTTGGGCCTGCAAAAAATGGCCGCTTTATTGTCTCAGACGCGACCACCCAACCAGTTGCGATTGGTTTAGTATATATTGTCAGTTGCTTCGGCTATTTCCAAGGTCTGAAGGTGCTCTTCCAGGTCTGCAAGCCACTGATCCAACTGGTCCGCAGCGGTGTTTTTTAGCCGATCGAGCCATTTGTTTCCACTTTCTGTATAAAAGAGGAAATAAATGGCTCCTGCGAGGAGTGCGGCGGCCAAAAGTATGTCAAAAACGGATCTATTTTCCATGTCGGGTTAATTTTCCAATGGTTCAAGTGCCACCGGTGCTTCCGCTGTGGGTGTCAGGTTTCCGTTGGAGGCGTCTTTTTTTTGAAGCCGTTTTCGAAGTGTCGTGACACTCCGTCGAAGGCTGCCGTACACGTTGGATTTTTTAGGCAAATCGCCCTCGACCGCCGCATCGTTCTTGGCTGATTTTCCCGCCACCAAAGTAGGGAAAAATTTGATGGCCATTGGGGCGAGCAGCTTGACCAGCATGGCGATTTTCGGATCTTTGACGAGCAGGTCGGTCAAAAAGGTGATAAAAGGAGGTATCCGGCCCAACACAGCTGATTCCGGCGTGTTTTCTTTGGGTTTTGCAGCGCCAAAAAAACCACCCACCGCTTTTTTGAGCAAGTTGGCTGGTTCAATTTCTGTGCGAATTTCAAGCATCGTGGCTTTCAATTCGCTGCGCTGAAGCGCCATTTTGGCCTTTAATTCGGCCTTTCGGCGGCGAAGTTCGGTAAGGCTATTCATAGTTCTGGCGGGTTTTCTGTGGCGTCATCGCGCAAAACGGACTCGATGACCCGGGTGCGTACGAAGGGCCGAATGAAACGGAACGACAAATAGGCGATCGGTAAAAACAACAGCCCTGTCACGGCAAATCCTGCCGGGCGATGGTGGAGATAGTCGCCGAGCCACCAAGCAAACCCCAAGGCGAAAAACAACA
>CAIZLM010000026.1 GCA_903933805.1 uncultured Bacteroidota bacterium
AACTGCCATGACGATGATCAACACCAGTCGCGGTATGGAGGAGAATACTTCCGCCATGCGCATGACCAATGTATCGACCGGAAAAGAGAAGCGTTTTGAGAGATACGGAACACGGCGCAACCCCCACCCTAACCTGTTGAAAACAAACATTACGACCAGGAATACGCCAATACCATGGCCTATGGCTACAAAGGCATTGGCGGTGTCCAAAGCGTAGAATCGAACCGTCACCGCATAAAACCAAGCCACGGGTAATCCCAGAAAAAAAAATAAAACCTGACCCCGCATCACCTGCCATTGGTCGTCACCAAAGAACCCGGCGACCATCCCAAGGCTCAGACCGATCAGCAGGGCAACAGCCATGGCCAAAGCGCCGGTGATCAGCGCAATTCGGGCGCCACTGACCACCGTTGCAGCCACATCACGGCCTTCTGCATCGGTACCCAACCAATGGATAAATCGAGCTTGCAAACCAGGGTGCACAGATCCCGGTTTTTCAAAGACACCTGTATTCAACGATGAGTTTTCGCCCGGCGAAAAGGGAATAGGTGCAAAAAAAGGTGGAAAGTCATAATTAGTCGGCGATTTCCAGGCCTCCAAAGCATGAACGCTGTTTTGCAATCGGCGCAGGGCATCGGCTTTATAGGGCGTATTTTCAGGCACCCAAATGGTCCGCAATCCGGGCCAATATATTTCACCGCCTATTTGACAATACAAGGGGCGACCATTGGCTATTAAATCCCGAAAGATTGCCATAAAAAGCAGGAATCCCAATATCCAAAAAGCCGAAATGGGTAATTTAGCGTTCATGGTTTACCACTAAAAGGGAAAATAAGGTTGTAACGCTTCGATAAGGCCAATACAGGCGCCATCGTTTTGCTAAATCCCAACAGAAACCCGCCGCCGCCTGCTCCACAGATTTTGAAGGTTATTTCTCCGCTTTGGAGATTTTCAGTCCAAAGCGTGCGCATTGTGGCTGGTACCATGGGCTCAAAATAGTCGAGTTGAAACTGGGACACTAGGTTCAAATGGTGCCAAAATTGTTCTGTATTTGCTGTAAGCCAGTGGTGTACCAACGCCTCATTGGAGGGCAAATATTGATGCTGCAATGCAGCAGCCAAAGGCTCCGTTTTGCTTTTTTCCATGAACCACTGCACCAAATGCCCTGTTTGTCGCGGTAAACCTGAGTCAATCAAAAAAACGATGGGGCTTTCTTGCCAATCCGGTAAGGATGCGCTTGTGACATTGTTTCTATTGCGGATGATCAAAGGTTTTTTAAGATAACTTGTCAAAGGGTCTATCCCGGAACTCTCGCCATGGAAGAAACTTTCCATGGTGGCAAAAGCAATCTTTAGCTCCAAAAGATCATCAGATTTGTTGCGGCAATAGCGATTGTACACAGCCGCACACAGGGCTCCAGAACTTCCCAGCCCATACCCAATAGGAATGGTCGATTTAAATACAAGTCCGCGATTTAAGTCTTTCTGAAACGCTTTTATGTCAAGGGCGCAGGCATTTCTCAGTTGATCACTTGTAGCAAATTCGAAGATTTTTTGCTGCAGCACATCGTCTGGTTGGGCGCCCGTTGTCACCCATTTTCCGCTGTAGGCAGGCACTGGCATTGCCAGCGCTGTACTTCCGAGGAGTAGGACATGCTCGCCAAAAAGCAGCAATTTAGAAGAGTAGTTACGCATAGCTGCAAAAGTATTTTTAAACGCGCGGTTTTTCAGAAAAATCGCAAGGCAGTGTAACTCATTTCAAGTTGAACAATCGCTACCTTCGCCCCGTTTAATGGCTCGTGAGAAATTTAACATGAATTTCTCCAAGCGATCATCACCACTCACTCACCTTCTCACTCATTGTATCATGAGTCAATTTCAACACCCCGACCGCTTTGAGCGGCGTCACATTGGCCCAAGCGAAGCCGAAACTGCAGCCATGCTGGAGTTCTTAAACGTCCAAACGCTGGACGAACTTGTGTCACAGACTGTCCCAGACGCCATTCGGTTGAAAAAGCCCCTGAATTTACCGCCGGCTCAATCAGAATTTGAATACCTGAGTGGGTTGAAAATCGCTGCCTCCAAGAATCGAATCATGCGAAATTTCATTGGAATGGGATACTACGGGACCATTACCCCTTCCGTAATCGCCCGCAATGTATTCCAAAATCCGGGTTGGTACACACAATATACCCCTTACCAAGCTGAAATTGCCCAGGGGCGTTTGGAAAGTCTGCTGAATTTTCAAACCATGGTAACAGATATGACAGGCTTACCGATTTCAAACGCGAGTCTGCTCGATGAGGCAACTGCCGCTGCAGAAGCGATGAACATGTTTTACCATGAAAAAAACAAGCGCGCCAAAGCCGGCGCTGAAGCAAACGAGTTTTTTGTTTCCGATAAGGTTTTTCCACAAACCTTGGATGTATTAAAAACTCGGGCCCTACCCCATGGCATTCAATTGGTGGTTGGCGATTGGGCTACTGCTACCCTGTCAGACAAAACCTTTGGCGTTTTATTGCAATATCCTGATGCCCAAGGCAATGTCTCTGATTATCGCGCTTTCGCAGAGATGGCAAAAGCCAAAGGCATATACCTCTGTGTCGCAGCAGATATTCTCTCCTTGGCGCTGCTCACCCCACCGGGAGAATGGGGCGCCGATGTCGCGGTTGGCAACACACAAAGATTCGGTGTGCCGATGGGTTATGGTGGGCCTCACGCTGCTTACTTCGCCTGCTCGGAGGATTTCAAGCGACAAATTCCTGGCCGTATTATCGGCGTTTCGGTGGACAAACACGGACAAAGAGCCCTTCGCATGGCACTTCAAACACGGGAACAACACATCCGCCGAGAAAAAGCAACATCCAATATCTGTACCGCTCAGGCCCTGCTGGCCAATATGGCTGCCATGTACGCTGTGTACCACGGTCAAGACGGAATACGAGGCATTGCCCAAAGAACACATTTCATGGCGTCGGCACTGGCAATCAGCCTTGAAAAAGCAGGTTTTCAACTGACCAACGCCCATTTTTTCGATACCATTCGGATTGAACTGAATGTTGAGCTGTTGGCTGAAATTCGGAACAAGGCAGAAGCCGCAGGGTATAATTTTTTCTATGAAGCGCATGCGCTCCAAATTACGCTGGATGAAACAGCTACCTTAGGCGATCTGGTTGCCATCAGCACGCTTTTCAACGCTACCATGGAAGGCAACGGCACGAATCGTTTGCCTGAACACCTGCAGCGCAGCAGCGCATTCCTCACGCACCACGTGTTCAATGCGTACCACACGGAAAGCGATATGATGCGGTACGTCAAACGTCTTGAAAACCGGGATCTTTCTTTGATGCACTCTATGATTTCATTGGGATCTTGTACCATGAAATTAAACGCTGCCACGCAAATGATGCCGGTAAGTTGGGAACATTGGTCGGACATGCACCCGTTCATGCCGGCAGATCAAACTCAAGGATATGCGCACGTGATCCAAGAACTGGAGGAATATCTTTGTGAAATAACAGGTTTTGATGCCTGCTCATTACAGCCAAATTCAGGCGCCCAAGGGGAGTATGCAGGACTTATGGCCATTCGCGCATTCCACCAGGCGAATGGTGATACACACCGAAATGTATCGCTTATCCCGTCATCTGCTCATGGAACCAACCCTGCCTCGGCTGTTATGGCCGGTATGGAAGTCATCGTGGTGGCCTGTGACGAACGTGGCAACATTGATCTAGCCGACCTTCGGACCAAGGCCGCGTTGCACGCAGACCGCCTTTCCTGTCTGATGGTTACCTACCCCAGTACGCACGGGGTCTTTGAAACAACCATTAAAGATGTTTGTAGCATCATCCACGAATATGGTGGCAAGGTGTACATGGATGGCGCCAATATGAACGCCCAGGTTGGCGTCACCAGTCCCGCCACCATCGGTGCCGATGTTTGTCACTTAAACCTGCACAAAACTTTTGCCATTCCCCATGGCGGCGGCGGACCAGGTATGGGCCCAATCTGCTGCAACAACAGCCTGGCACCCTACTTGTCGAAACACGTTTTTGCAGACATGGGCGGTAGTCAGGGTACCACAGCCATTAGTGCTGCCCCTTGGGGCAGCGCCAGCATTCTACTAATTTCGTACGCATATATCAGGATGCTCGGCCCAGAAGGCGTAACCAATGCTACCAAGTATGCTATTCTCAACGCCAATTATATTAAATCAAGGTTGGAGACAGCCTTTCAGATTTTGTACACTGGCGAAAATGGCCGTTGCGCACACGAGATGATTGTTGATATGCGACCATTTAAGGCTGTTGCCGGGGCTGAAGATATCGCCAAGCGGTTGATGGACTACGGATTCCACGCGCCCACGCTTTCTTTTCCTGTTGCCGGAACGATCATGATTGAGCCGACAGAAAGTGAGAGCAAAGCGGAATTGGACCGTTTCTGTGATGCCCTGTTGGCCATCCGCAAAGAAATTGACGAGGTAGCCAATGGCGATTATTCGTTGGAAGACAATATGTTGCACAACGCTCCCCATACCTGTGAGGAGATGACATCTGATACCTGGACACACGGATATTCACGCGAAAAAGCTGCTTTCCCACTGCCCTATTTGCGTCAGGGGTGGAAATTCTGGGCAAGCGTGGGCCGCATTGATCAAGCTTTTGGTGATCGCAACTTGGTATGTACCTGCCCATCGGTGGAATCGTACGCTTAATAGGTTGACGTGAATGGGTTTTATCTCGCGAAGGCGCAAAGGCGCAAAGGGGCGAAGGCGGTAAGGAGCGAAGGCGGTAAGGGGCGAAGGCGCGAAGGATTAAAAGATAATAACTGGTTAGCGTGGTCGCTTCTGAGACAAAAAAGTGGGCATTTTTTGCCAGACACAGACAGCGTGCCACCTAACCAGTTACAAAAGATAATCCCTTTGCCCCTTTGCGCCTTCGCGCCTTCGCGAGATAAAACCCTTCGCGTCTTTGTTTTAAAGGGTAGAATTGGCGTCAGTGGATCGGTGAAATGCGTGTTCTTAATGCCGAATAAAATTTCGGGTGACCAAATTCAGATGGGTTAATACCTCCCATTTTGGGATTTGAACATGCGTCTTTGGTGAGGTATATTTTTCCACCCAAATGCCAGACCAGGTCATCCAGTTTTTCAACAAGTCGGAAGATGGTGGGGGTACGTGGAAAATCGAGTGCCAACGAATAGCCTTTAATGGGAAAGGTGTTTACCGCATTTGATGCGCGTTCTCCATGTTTCTTTAAGACACTCAAAAAGGGTACTTCGGGGCTTTTTCCAACCACCTCCAGGAGGCGCCTGATACCGTCAAACGCATTGTTTTCAGGCAAGCAAAACTGATATTGAATAAATCCACGTCGCCCGTACAACCTGTTCCAGTTGCGCAGGGCATCCAAGGGATAAAAGTAGGCGTCCATGGTTACAACCTTCTCCGCGTTTTTGTTTTTATGAAAATACAGTGCATTAAAAGCGCGGACACTCATCGGATTGAGCAACCATTTGGGTGCAAAAACAGGGATATTGGTTTTAGGCGCTTCTAACCATTGAATGGGGGTGTCTTCTACCAGGTGTTCCGCCAAATGAACGGCCCCCTGCCCCATTCTACTACCCTTTGACGTTGTGTCAATCCACCCTGCGGCATAAGACTCCGGACGACGTTGCTCCATTGCTTGAAATAATCCGTCCAAACTATGACACTGAATGGTCTTTTGACGCATTCGGGATGATGGAACACGTTGTAATTGAAAACAAGCAGACAGAATAATACCGGTCCAACCCATTCCACCACAAGTCTGCCAAAAAAGTGATGTATTTTGATGGCGGGAGCAGACCACAATATCGCCTTCGGCAGTTATCAATTCAAAAGAAACCAACCAATCAGAGAAACAGCCCTTCAGCGGATGGTTTTTGCCATGTACATCAGAGGCGATGGCACCGCCAATCGTAACTTGCTTTATCCCTGGCGTCACGTGGAAGAACCAACCTGCCGGAACGATGATTGGAAGGAGGTCAGACAATAAAACACCTGCTTGGCATGAAATAACCCCTGCGACCGGGTCAAAATCTAGTATTTCACGGAGCCCCAGTGTTGAGATTACGCGGTGCCCCAAGGAGGCATCGCCATAACTTTTTCCATTTCCACGGGCAATGATTTGTTCATTGGCAAGAATACACCGTCGAACGCCTTCAATATCTTGTGGACTTGTAACTTCGGCTTCGACGATGGGATAATTTGCCCAACCGCTTATTTTTTGCAGCGTTTTCATAGTGGTTTGTGCTTTTATGTAAGCAAATTACGCAACAATGCGGTCAAAGATACTGCACTGCTACCTTTAATAACGCACCTTTCAGGTACCAAGCAACTACTTTGCGAACAATGTTAAACCAAAGCCGTTTCTTGTCCATAAGTTGTGTTGTAACTGTCAATATTGCTATAATTGACAAAACCGATCATTGTTATGTTTTCAATTTTTCGCCTTTTCGGCATTTGTTTGATCTGTATTCCTGTCGCACTGGTGGGCCAGGAAGCCCAAATTTTAAAAAGAATACCGCTGCCACCTGCACTCAAAGAAATTTCAGGTATGACAATTTTGCCAAACGGCGATATGTGGCTGCTGAATGATTCTCACAATCCACCGGATCTTTTCAAATTTGATCCTGTTGAGAAAAAAATATTGGCGGTAAGGCATTTGCCTGTTCAGAATTTTGACTGGGAAGATATCACCAGTGACCATCAGGGCAATCTGTATATCGGCGATTTTGGCAACAACTACAACTGTCGGCAAAACTTGCGCATATTGGTGTACAATCCAGCTACTGGTTACCTTGACAGCATTCAATTTCATTATCCTGACCAAAAAGCGTTTCCGCCAGCGCGACAGGAGGACTGGAATTACAACTGTGAAGCTTTGGTATTTTTCAGAGACAGCCTGCATTTGTTCTCGAAAAATGCTTTTAGCGGTAATTTTTTCACCAAACACTATGTGCTGCCAGCCAGACCAGGGAATTTCACAGCTGAACTACGCGACAGTTTGCAACTCAAAAACCGCGTTGTAACGGGCGCTGCCTTGAGCAAGGATGGCCTGACATTGGCACTTACAGGGTATATTATCAAAACAAAACTGGGGTTTTTACCCTTTACACGAGCAAGCGCCCTATTCTTTACAGGATTTAACGAGGGCTATTTTTTATCCGGAAAAATTCAAAGGCGCCGTTTGCCAAAATTTATTTTTGCTAGACAATTTGAGTCCATTACACCGTGGAAGAATACGCAATGGTTGGTGGCCAATGAAAACAGAAAACCCCAACGCCACAGTATTTGGCGTATTAATGGTGTGAGACATTAATCCAAAAACTACCTTCGTGCTGCTATGCCGAAAATTCGAATATCTGCTGTTAGTTATCTGAATACCAAGCCCTTCATATACGGACTGTTCCGCAGTGATTTAGCAGATTCCATCGAGCTAAGTCTAGACATTCCGTCCGTTTGTGCTGAAAAATTACTCGCAGGAACCGTTGACCTTGCACTCACCCCAGTGGCCATTATCCCAGAATTATCGGAAGCCTACCTCGTTTCTGATTATTGTATTGGGACCGTTGGAAAAGTAAAAACGGTGTGTATTTACGCAGAACAACCCCTCTCCGAAATCAAAAAAATATACCTTGATTTCCATTCCAGAAGTTCTGTGGCCCTTACCAAACTGCTTTGTAAGCACTACTGGAATATAACGCCAGAATTAATCCCCGCTACACAAGGATTTGAAGATCAAATAGTTGGCACCAATGCTGCTTTGATTATTGGCGACAGAACCATTGGCCTGGAAAATCGATATCCGTTTGTTTATGACCTAGGAGAAGCGTGGATGGCCTGGACGGACTTGCCTTTTGTCTTTGCCGCCTGGATCGCCGTAAAACCGCTGAACCCAGCGATCATGGCCCGATTTAACCAAGCATTGCAATCGGGTATAGACCACATCCCTGAACTGGTCAAAATACTCCCCACCATGCACAATTTTGATGTTGAAGCATATTTTAGAGACAATATCAGCTACAACCTAGACGACGCCAAATGGCAGGGACTCAACCATTTCCTCCAATACATAGCCGGTGAAAAAGGATTTCAACTGCACAGAACAGTCTGAAACCATCGAGCGTCGTTAAACCAACTGGAATGTATGTTGTTGTTGTCAAAAAAGAATTCAATGTCAACAAAAGAACAACCAGCTGACTTTCCCCAAAAAACAGCCGTAGCAACCTTGGGAGGGGGATGTTTTTGGTGTGTGGAAATCATGTACCAAGACCTACAAGGCGTGTTGAAGGTGGAGAGCGGCTATTCCGGTGGACGTTCTGTTAATCCCACCTACCAAGAAATTTGCACTGGACGTTCGGGCCATGCCGAGGTCATTCGGGTTACTTTTGACCCGTCTCTCCTAAGTTACAGGGAAATATTGGACGTTTTTTTTACGATCCATGATCCTACCACCCTGAATCGTCAGGGGAATGACCGCGGGACACAATACAGATCCGTCATTTTTTACCATTCCGAAGACCAAAAAATTATTGCACGGGAATCAAAAATAGCGGCCCAAGCGCTTTGGGAAAGTCCCATTGTTACTGAAATTTCTTTGCTGGAAAATTTTTATCCTGCAGAAAGCTACCACCAAAACTACTTCAAAGACAACCCCAACCAGCCTTATTGCTCCATTGTTATTGCTCCTAAAGTGCGGAAATTTCGTGATAAATACCGCAGCAAGTTGAATCCATCTGTCATCTGACCAAACTGAAACCGCCTTTTTCAAAAAAAGTAGTCCCATCAAAACGCTCCAACTCAGCCCCAAATATATAGGTTCCGGTATCCATCACCTTTCCGTTGTATAGGCCATCCCAGCCTTCATCCGGACTGTTGGGTGTAATATTCCTTCGGTCATAAATAAGATCACCCCACCTATCAGCAATGAAAAAACGTTTAATATTCACGACAGTCCGATCACAATGGAGCGAATAATGGTTGTCTGGCCATCGTGCATCCGGGCTAAACACATTGGGGGCGTACACTTGGTTTTTATTTGAGATGCGGAATTTTACCTCATCCTGCAAAACACAACCACTAGTATCTGTTGCAATGAGGGTAAAAACAACCGGTGCCGTCAACATGATACAAGACGTGCTACACAAGGAATCTGGACAAGGCGCTGTAGGAAGCCATACAAAACTTGTAGGAGTTAGCCCATATTGGGGCGTAATACACACCGTATCACCTTTAATGATGACCCTGTCTTCTCCAATATAGAGCCACAAATTTCGAAATTCCAAGTCGATGGCCACAATAGAATCACAGCCAGAACTAGAGGCATTGGGGAGTATTTCATAGCCTACCCGATTGTTGTAGTCGTATCGCGTACCGTTGATTGTATAAAACCCATCGGGACAAAGGGTGTCCCTCAAGTTAGAAAAAGGCGGTGTTAGTACTGTAATCAGCACATTGACAATGCTGTCACAAAGCCCGCTTGAAAAAACTTCTGTACCTTGCAAATGAAAGGCATGATAAGCTGTTCCGTTGACATAAATGGAGTCACCCTCACAAATGGTGGCGAAAAAATTGGCGCTGACAGGGTGTAAGTAAGTAAGCTGAACCTGCACAATACTATCTCCGCCGTTCAAAGCAGCCCCTGTCAACACGACCACGCCCACCGGTTTTGATGGGCCAAACACTTGATCGCCTACGATAACCTCTTGGTCGTTGCAGAAGGTATCGCGCAACAAATATTGTCCAATTTGGCCCGAGGCCGAGCCCAGCGACAAAAGAAATATGATAGCCAATAAAAAGTACTGTGAGCTCTTAAACATGGGGCTGATACTTTGATCGGAGGGTCAAACCCAGTGGCTAACCACTGAATTCAGCCACAAAAATCGCACAAGTTTTTCGATAAGTGCAAAACAAATTTACTATCTAACCAGTTACTTTTAACCATTGCTATTCCGTCTTGTTTACAATTGAACCTTTCTATGATTTATTACCGACAATGCTGTTTGCTGTTTCTATCACTTCTGGGGAGTATCGCCATTCTTTTCGGTCAAACAAACAATACCCGAACTGTATTGGCTGTTGAGCAAGCCCGATTTGATGCGATGATTCAGTCCGATACCATTAAACTTGAAACATTGCTGGACAAGAAATTGTTGTACATCCATTCCAATGGACTAAAAGAAACCAAAAAAGATCATATTCGATCTATAGGTACTCGAAAAATAGTGTACCAGCAAATGAATCGGGCGGAAAATAGTATCCGTTTTTTTGGAAAAACGGCTATTTCTGCTGGTGTCATTCAGGTTAAAGGAATACTTTCTGGAACCCCTTTTGATGTACGGATGTTGTACACCGCAATTTACCGGAAACGAAAACATAAGTGGTTGTTGGTAAACTGGCAGAGTACGCGTCTATCCTAATGGTTACCGACTTCAGCAGCAAACTGTCTTGCACAACTAGATGCGTTTTTTGTCTCCGACACGACTACCTAACCAATCGCCTTAATTATTCCATGATTTTGAAAAAGTTAACCGCTCCAAAACGGGACAAGCTGGTAGAAAACAGGGATTACTACCTCGAAAATGGGTATTGGGTCATGACAGCTCAATTTCTTCGTCAACGGGGTTATTGTTGTGGCAGTGGATGCCGACATTGTCCTTACACCAAATTAGACTATACCCTACCCGGGGAATCAACAAAAAAGGAGACTTGTCAGTGATGATCAAGTTCTGTCAGGTTTAATACCCGAATCAGGGCCATTGTTTTCTTTCCATATTCAGGATCATCGGAGTATCCGGCCTCAACCAAGGCGCGAACCCAAACACGGTAGTCTTTTTCTCCACTTTTGACCAAATTTGAAAACGGAACTGTGTTGCACAACAACAAGCTTTGAGCGCTGAAACTGCCCCATAAGTTTTTGAAAACATGCATACCCGCAGTATTTTTTCGCGAATTACTGGGCGTATTGAGGGGTGATTTCAAAAAATAATTGTTGGTTTTTATCGCCATCAACTCGTCACCAGCATCACTTTCCAAGAGGGCTTGCGCCATTAAAATACTGGCAGGCACACCAAAATGCCGCATTTCAGCAATGGCTACTGGACCAAACTTTTTCACAAAGCGTTTACACTTCCAATCGTTGCGGGAAACCAACGCATGGGGCACCCCATACCGCACAGCATACGTTGGATCAATGATACAGGTTGTGTTGTTGATGAACTCCACCTTTCGAGTTGTTTTTCGGGGAACGTCTGATTTGGACTCAAATAAACCCCAAAAATTGGTCGTCGTGTGCCCCTCTTTTCGCTCCACCACAGATTTTTGAATAGAAATTGCACCGACGTTGATGGACACCTCTTCAGACCACACAAAATATACGATCCCCATTACGACAAGCAATCTCCACCAAAAACTTTCCACCAAAATTTCAAGGTGCTGCGTTGCTGATGCATCAACAGTATAAAAATCTTGATTGTCGTTTGATTTGAAGTTAAACATGCTCTATTGTGTTGATTTTATCGACAAATTTAAAGCATTTTTTTTATTTAAAAACAAAATGTTTTAAAAATAATTTTCTAGTTGTGTAGAACGACAAATCAAATTTGAATGCTTTTTTGTCATTAATACGTTAGTTTTGAAGAAAAACCTATTTTTGCACCCATTCGTGTATTTTTTACAAAAAGGGGGTACTTTTTAACCTCCACCCTACTGATCTGCATTTCATAACGAACATACATAAAACATGGTAATCATAGCTGACTGTGGGTCAACAAAATGCGACTGGCTTTTGCTGCATGGCGGGCGCGACCAACAACTGGAGAACACCGTTGGTTTCAGTCCGTTTTTTCACACAACGGAGGAGATCAAAACGATTTTGGTAGAACAGTTGATGCCGAAACTAAACCCAGCTTTGGTTACAGAGGTCTATTTTTATGGAACTGGCGTACACGATGAGCACCGCAGTGAGATCGTTGGCGCTGCGCTCCGATCAGTTTTTCCCGATGCCGTCGTGGAAGTAGAGCATGATTTACTGGCAGCGGCCAGATCTGTGTGTGGTCACAATGCAGGTATTGCGTGTATCTTGGGGACCGGTTCAAACAGTTGTTACTACGATGGGAAGCAAATATTGGACAATGTTCCTTCTCTGGGTTGGTTGTTGGGTGATGAGGGCAGTGGAACCCACCTTGGCAAGGCGCTATTGCGCGCATGGTTTTACCGTGAATTACCGGCTGATCTGAATGCGACCTTCAACAAAGCTTTTCCAGAGGGCCAGGACGCCATAAAAGATCGGGTGTATGACAAGGGTGCCAATGCTTACCTTGCTACCTTTACCCGATTTTTGGGTGACAACGTCCAACACCCTTTTGTACAGAACCTTATTTCCGACAGTTTGGGAGAGTTTTTAGACCGACAGGCATGCAAATACAGCGGTCACCAGCATGTTCCGATACATTTTGTCGGATCTATAGCCTATCATTTTCAGGATATTTTAGTCCGGTGTTTGGAAGAAAGGAAGTTAAAATTGGGCACCGTGGTTCGAAAACCCATCTACTCCCTCGCCGATTTTCACCGCCACAAGACCGATCATTAAGTGAGTTATTGGGTGTTTGAATACTGTTTCTGAAAGAAAAAAAATGTCAAAAGAAATAAAACGGATTGCAGTTTTTACCTCAGGCGGTGATGCGCCAGGCATGAATGCGGCGGTACGCGCCATCGTTCGAAATGCGTTTAACAACGACCTGCATATTTACGGTATTATGCGTGGATATGAGGGCATGATAGATGGCACCATCCGGCGGTTGGAAACAACCGATGTCGGCAATATTATCCACCGAGGAGGCACAATATTAAAGACAGCACGAAGCCAGCGTTTTATGACCCCAGAGGGCCGAAAACAAGCTTATGAAAACCTTTGTGACAGTGATATTGACGCCTTGATAGCCATCGGCGGCAACGGCACATTCACTGGTGCCACCAAATTTATGGCTGAATATCCAGATATTCCAATGATTGGCATTCCTGGCACCATTGACAACGACCTTTTCGGCACCGATTTCACGATCGGTTTTGATACGGCTGTAAATACGTCCGTACAGGCTGTTGATAAGATCCGAGACACAGCAGACTCCCACAATCGATTGTTTTTTGTGGAAGTAATGGGCCGTCATTCAGGCTTCATTGCCCTTCATACCGCCATTGCCGGCGGTGCTGGCGGTGTTTTGATACCCGAAGAAGATACCTCCATAGACGATTTGGTACGGTTGCTTAAAAGGGGGGCTAAACGTGCAAAATTGTTCAGCATTGTCATCGTTGCGGAGGGCAACAAAATGGGAACGGTGTACGATATTGCCGCTCAAGTAGAAGGAAAAATCGACCTATATGACGACATTAAAGTAACGGTCATTGGTCACCTTCAACGCGGTGGGTCGCCCTCATCGTTTGACCGAGTGTTGGCTTCCATTTTAGGATTTTCCGCTGTTGAGGGCCTATTGGCTGGGAAATCAGGCGTTATGGTGGGCATTCGTAACAACAACGTGCAGTACACGCCATTCGATGAAGCCATCACTAAGAACAAGCCCTTGAACAAGGACTTGCTTCGCATGGCGCATATTCTGGCTCAATGATGCTGTTGTGCGTAAGACTTCATGCGGCTACGCATCATATTTTCTACTTTTTCACGCAACATTGGAATATCGTTGGCAGTCAAATCGGCTGTGACAATTGGATCTTCCCAAACAACCCTCACCACACCGGGCTGTAACCCATCCCCGTGGGCGCCGGTAATTTCCTGCATGTTAACCAGCGTCTGAACTGCCAGTGGCGCCCCGGTTTGGATCGCTATTCTGAATGCTCCATCATAAAACGGCGCAAGGGCTTCCGGCGTTCGGTTTCTACTGCCTTCGGGATAAATAAAAATACTCCATCCTTCCGCCAATTGTTGCTTCAGGGCCACCACGCTGCGTGCTCGACTCATGGCGCTGCTCCTGTCCACAATCAGGCACATTTTACCCACAATAAAGCCAAAAACGGGAATTTTTTTCAATTCCTGTTTTGCTAGAAATCGGAAAACACCCGGGTAGGCATGCGCATTGACGATGAAATCAAGAGACGATCGGTGGTTGCCCACGATGACGTACGACTGCGAACGCAAGAGTTTTTTGCGGCCCTCCACTTTCATCCTAATACCCACCAATCGCAGGAAAAAAGGGGTGAAAGCATGGTGTAGATACCAAATGTTGTGGCGTAAAGCCCGCGTTCCGGGTGTTACTAACATGTTGAAAACCACAATGGGCAAACTTAAAAACATCAACAACAGGAAGATAACGACGGCCCAAATGGCCCAAATTTTTCTGAATAGCTTCACCCTTTTTTCTTTTTCGGCATAAAAGTAAAAAGTAACTGGTTAGGTGGTCGCGTCTGAGCCAAATAAGTGGCTATTTTTTGCCAGCCTTAGCAGCTAAACAGTAAAAAATGCGCGAAGAAAGGCGAAAAATGGTCCTTTTTTGGACCAGACTGCGTGCGACCTAACCTGTTACAATAAAAATACACCCGATGGCTGAAAAAGACAGCCGGGAATCGCTCCACTATTTTTAAAATTGGCAGCCAAAGGTCACAAATTTTATAAATCAGTGGAATGTAGAATTAGTTTGGCACAAAACTTGTATATAATTCATCACCCGTATTTATTCTATTCCGTTTCACCGCTAACGCAGACGAAGTTTATAGTTTAAACTTCTGATAATCTAGAAAAGTAACATGACTGCTGCATTTTTTGACGCATCGAACATTCCCCAAAAATTCGAAGGAAATGTTGAAATATTACAAAATTCCCCTAATCCATTCATCGAAATGACCTTGCTGTGGTTCAAATTGCCTGCAACTGCCAATGTTCTACTCCGCATTTTTGACGCCGTAGGCAAAGAAGTTACCGCGAAAACCGGTTTGTACCAAAGCGGCGAAAACCACATGCTGTTGCACCGAGCAGACCTTCAGGAACCAGGTTTCTACACCTGCCGCTTAGAAACCCCATTTGGCACCGCAAGTCGAAAATTGATGATGTACTGAATCGAAAAACATCAAGTAAGTAACAATATCGGGAAAAAGAGCAACTAACTTTTTTTCAATCCAACTTTCCCGTTAAGGTCGCCTGTGGTGCATAACCCCGGCGACTTTTTTTTGTACACCATGGTCACACTTTTCGGGTGTAAAAAGAAGCCTTTATAGCGTTGTGCTACAAAGGCTTCTTGCACGAAAGACGGTTCTCGTCCGGAGATGACCTATTAAAAGACTCGAACGAGTTGAGCCTTAGAACAATTCTACGCCGGCAAAATGAAATGCGCCCTCAATAGCAGCATTTTCATCGCTGTCAGAGCCGTGCACGGCATTTTCCCCCATACTGGTAGCGTATTTGGCACGAATGGTGCCGGGGGCAGCATTGGCCGGGTTGGTAGCCCCGATCAAGGTTCTGAAATCCTCCACTGCGTTGTCTTTTTCCAAGATTGCTGCCACGATGGGGCCACTGCTCATAAATGCACACAGTTCGCCATAAAAAGGGCGCTCTTTGTGCACTTCGTAGAATTCCCCTGCCTTCTCTAGGCTGAGTTGTGTCAATTTCATTGCGACGATGCGGTAACCTGCCGCATTGATCATTTGAAGAATATTTCCAATGTTGCCGGCGCGAACAGCGTCGGGCTTAAGCATCGTGAATGTGCGATTTGCAGCCATGTTTTAGTGCTAATTGAGAGTGAATAGAAGATAATTGCGTGAAAAATGCGTGGTTGTAAACTCGGTTAAGTTGTGCTAAGGTTGCCCTCATCGCCTGTATCACGCTTTGGGCCGCAAAGGTAGAACAAGATTTTATTTCAAATGAAGCATAAAAAAAGGTTTGCAAAAAAATATTCTGCGGCAACCCGGGTTTTTGTAGCGTTTGAATCCGTACTTTTGCCTGCTTTTTTAAAAAGCAATCAATATGGAATTTCCAACCTCGCTTCGCCAACTGATTTGTGTGCCACAAAACGTGGCTATTTTTTCCCACCGCAATCCAGACGGCGATGCCATTGGCAGCGCCCTGGCCATGCGGCACTACCTGGAACAATATGGTCACACCATTCACGTTATCTTCCCTTCCGAGTTCCCAAAAGAATTCGAATCGTTGCCTGGATCCGAAGACATTTTAATTTGGGATATCCACACAGAAGAAAGCAAGCAAGTGTTGTCCCAAAAAAACCTGTTTTTCTACCTGGATTTTAATGCCTTGGGCAGAATTGATCGATTGGGTGATTTTGTGAAAGATTTGCCGGGAAAACGCATCATGATTGACCACCATTTATACCCGGATCCAATCGCCGATTATGTATTCTCAGAGCCAGATGCAAGTAGCACCTGTGAACTTATTTACCGTTTTATTGAAGGAATGGGTGATATTATCAAAATAAGTCCCACCGTTGGAAAGTGTATTTTGACCGGAATAATCACCGATACGGGCTCATTTCGTCATGCTACCAACCCATCGATATACCGCATCGCTGCGGACTTGGTGGAGCGCGGAACCGATGATACAGCCGTTCAGGACATGATTTTTAATTCAAACGAAGAAAAAAACCTGCGATTGCTGGGACACTGCCTCTCCAACCGAATGGAATACTGGCCTGAATACCGCACGGCATTGATTTGGCTGTCCAAAAAAGACTACGAAACTTTTAACATTCAACGGGGCGACACAGAGGGTATTGTCAACTACCTCCTCAGTATGCGATCCGTGCGGTTGGCGGCATTTATACACAACCAACCTACCGTTGTGAAGCTCAGTCTCCGATCAAAAGGCGACCTAGATGTGCAGGAAATTTGTAAAAAACACTTCAATGGTGGCGGACACAAAAATGCCTCCGGCGCTTTTTCACACAGCAGTTTGAAAGACACCATTGAGCGATTCAAAAAAATACTACCTGAGTACAAACAAGTACTGGAAGGCCTTAAATGAGGTAATTTCAGTTTTGTTTGCTAAAAATATTGCCCGTTCATCAAACCAGTTACAAAAAATAATTCTTCAACCTGAATCTTTAAATTTCATCAAAAAAGAAATGCGGAATCTCTTGTTTTTGGCTATAATAGCCTTCTCATTTGCACAGGCCTCTTGCGACAAAGGCGGCCCCATCAAAACCAAAGGTGGCAACACGGTCATCAACCACACCAACAACGATGGCCCTAAAATTACCAATGGTCAAACGGTGTTAATCAGCGTCAATACTTGGCTGAATGACTCCCTTATCCAAAGTACCCAGCGCGACAACGAAGGTCCTCGTGAATTTACACTTCCTGATTCAAGCGCCATGAAAGGTCGTGTGCCCGCTGTATTTGAAGCGTTACTGTTGCTCGCCAATGGTGACAGCGCAACGGTACTTCAACCCGTTGACTCAATCATGAAACGCAGTATTCCGAAAGAATTTGGCGAAGTGAAGCAAATTCGATTTGAATTGCGCGTCGTTGACATCCTAACGCCTGAGAAAATTGCTCAACGTGAGGCCGACGAGCAAAAGAAAATGGAGGGCGTAAAATCGCAGGGTGTTGAGGTCGCTGCAATCGTAAAAACGGCGATTGACGACTATAAAGCCAACAAACTCGGCGACAAGTTGCAGAAATCTGCATCCGGGCTTGAGTACATCGTACTAGACAAAGGCGCCGGTGCTTCCATCAAAGATGGCGACAAAATCCCCACCAATTACTACGGTGTGTTGAAAAGCAATGGTACCATGTTTGACAATTCTTTCGACCGCGGTGGTGCTGCGCCCTTTACCGTGGGTGGTTTGGTTCCCGGCTTCAATGAAGGCATGAAATTGCTCAACAAAGGTGGCAAGGCAATCCTCTTTATCCCTTACGATTTGGCGTACGGCGAAGCTGCCAATGGACCAATCCCGGCCAAAGCTGATTTGGTATTCTATATCGCAGTAGAGTAATTTTTTTCTCCAATATAGCGCAGCATTGGCAATATTTTGTGCCAATGCTGCGCTATATTTTCTCAGTAACTGGTTAGGTGCCACGCTGTCTGGCCCAAAAAGGCACATTTTCAGCCATACTTCGCAGATTTTTTTGACCGTAGCGCTGCCACGGCCTACAAAAATCCGCTTCGTCTAACAAAAAATGGCCCATTTTTTGTCTCAGACGCGACCACGCTAACCAGTTACTTTTCTCAAACAATACCCATCATGTTGAAAATCAAATTTTTGTTTGGCTTTTTACTGATCGCCGCGAGTTCTTTTGCGCAAACACCTGCCATCACCACAGAACATGGTTACCGTTTTTACCACCACATCAAAACCGGTGGGCAAAAACCAAAACGTGGTGAAACAATTAAAGCGTATGTCAATATTTTTATCGGCGATACCCTCTTGAGCAGCTCAAGAAAAAACCTGGGTGGTACCTATAAATTTGATATCGCCCCAGAAGACGCCGTACTCGAACACTACCCACCGCTGATGGATGCTGCCTTGCTGATGGGTATTGGCGACAGCGCAACTATTTTTCAACCGCTTGACACCGCCATGCGACGTTTTGTTCCAAAAGCGGTTCAAAACCAAAAAGAATTGCGGTTTGAAATAGCACTCGTTCAAGTTATCAATGCTGACGACAAAGCCAAAGCCGAACAAGCGGCAAGCCTCCGGGCTGCAAGCCTAAAGACAATGGCCGCCTCTAAAGTTCAAGAATACAGCGCAGGAAACCTTCAGGAACAGCTGACAACCACAAAATCAGGATTAAAAGTACTCCTTTTGGAACGTGGAAGAGGGAAAAGAGTGCTGGTAAACGACGCTGTGCAAGTGCATTATTTTGGATTCCTGAAAAATGGCACTTGCTTCGATAACTCCTTTGAACGCCATCACCCGTTGGCGTTCCCTGTGGGTGTGGGACAAATGATCCCCGGATTTGACGAAGGGGTGATGCTCCTGCCACGCGGTTCAAAAGCATATCTGTTTATACCTAGTGCGTTGGCTTATGGTGATGCCGTTGCAGCAGATGGCCAGATTCCAGCAAATTCTGAACTTATTTTTTACATTGAAATACTGTAAAGATCGCGCCAGATGCTTCTTTTCGTGTTCTTTCAACCCTTTTTACAATTCACTTTTACTAAAAACTCCGTTTCCAGACATGACTATCGAACAACTCAAAGAGTTGAAGGATAAACTGGCGGTCCTTAGGAGGTATCTTTGACGTGGATCACCGATCCATTGAAGTTGAAGACCTGACCAGCCAAACCCTAGACCCAAACTTTTGGAATGAGCCCAAGCGGGCCGAAACAATCCAACGAAAAATCGGCATCAACAAAAAGTGGCTCGACGAATTCGGCGCACTCGCCCGAGCAGTAGATGACACGGAAGGACTGTATGAATTCCAAAAAGAAAGCATGGCCACAGAGGCCGAAGTAGATGCCCAATACGTTGAAACCGCCGGTATCTTAGCCGATGCAGAATTCCGCAGTACGCTCAACCAAAAAGAGGATGAAATGAACGCCGTGCTTACCATCAACGCGGGCGCAGGCGGAACAGAAGCGTGCGACTGGGCATCGATGATACTCAGGATGTACCGAATGTGGGCAGAAAAAGCCGGTTACAAAGTAATTGACCTTTTCGAACAAGATGGTGAAGCAGCCGGCATCAAATCCGCCAGTATTGAAATCCGGGGCGATTATGCCTACGGTTGGCTCAAAGGCGAAAATGGTGTGCACCGGCTGGTGCGGATCAGCCCATTTAATGCACAGGGAAAACGACAAACGTCTTTTGCCTCTGTTTTTGTGTATCCACTCATCGAAAACGACGAAATCGAAGTTGTCGTTAGCCCTGATGACATCCGCTGGGATGTGTTTCGGGCTTCCGGAGCAGGTGGCCAACACGTCAACAGAACAGAATCCGCCGTTCGTGTGACCCACATCCCCACGGGTATTGTTGCGGAATGCCAAGCCGACAGAAGTCAGCACCGAAACCGCGATACCGCCCTGAATATGTTGAAAAGTCGCCTCTACCAACTCGAATTGCGCAAACGCCAGGCGGAAAAAGATAAAATTGAAGCCGGTAAAAGCAAAATAGAATGGGGCAGCCAGATACGTTCCTATGTACTCGACGACCGCTGGGTAAAAGACTTGAGATCAGGCTATAAAGTACACAATCCTGATGCCGTCCTGAACGGCGAACTCAATGAATTTTTTAAAGCCTACCTGATGTGGGAGCGAAATCCAACCGGGGAAGTGGACGACGATGAATAATTGTAACTGGCAAGGTGGTCGCGTCTGCGACAAATAAATGGGCCTTTTTGGGCCAGACAGCTTGCCCCCTAACCAGCTACGAATAATGAACGGCACAAATGATCATACTTCGAGGAGGTTTCTCATGAATTTGAGAAAGCCTCCTCATTTTTTTTGCGCGTTTACTCGTTTTCTCGCCAAACTTGATTTTATTTGCTGCTTAAATCACCGACTTTATGACTTCACGTCGCCGTGCACTCAAAACAATGCTGGCAGGGGTAGCAGCCCTCTCTACCTCCCCAATGCCCACTTTTGCCGCGCTCAACCAACCCTCCCCCGACCTGCGCAATGGTAATATTCGCCACGCCGTTTGTCGCTGGTGCTACGATGGCTTTACCCTGGAAGAATTGTGTACATTCTCCAAGCAGATTGGTATCACCGCAATCGACCTGGTAGGTCCTAAAGATTGGCCCATTTTAAAACAATACGGCCTCGATTCCTCCATGTGCAACGGCGCCGAAATAAACCTGGTGGATGGTTGGAACGACCCGAAATTTCACCCGCAACTCATCAAAAACTACTCGGAAATGATCCCTGTAGTGGCCAAAGCAGGTTATAAAAACCTGATACTTTTCAGCGGAAATCGCCGGGGCATGGACAATGAAACCGGCCTGAAAAATTGTGTCGAAGGTTTGAAAAAAATCCTGGGACTGGCCGAAAAAAACGGCGTTGTGCTTCAAATAGAAGTATTCAACTCCAAAGTGGACCACAAAGACTACATGGCCGACAATACCCCTTGGACCATCGAACTCTGCAAACAGCTCGGCTCAGAACACTTTAAAATTTTATACGACATCTACCACATGCAGATCAATGAGGGCGATATCATCCATACCATTCGGGACCACCACCAATATTTTGGGCATTACCACACAGCCGGGGTACCGGGTCGAAATGAAATAGATGATCGCCAAGAATTGAACTATCCGGCCATTATGAAAGCAATCGCAGCAACCGGATTCCAAGGCTATGTGGCCCAAGAATTCATCCCCCTGTCAAAAGACCCGATGGCCGCCTTAGCAGCAGCCATCGATATTTGTGATGTTTAGTTATGACAACCTGTACTTGAGTTAACCCCAGAATCACACTTTACATTATTTCAATCTTTTATCTTTTTTAAGCAATAAAAAATGGCAGAAAAATACGACGCAATCGTGGTCGGATCCGGTATTTCCGGGGGCTGGGCCGCTAAAGAACTTACTGAAAAAGGACTTAAAGTACTCTTGTTGGAGCGCGGAAAAGATGTAAAACACGTCACCGATTACGATACAGCCAACAAACACGTGTGGGAATTTCCCCACCGTGGACGGATTACAGAGGAAATGAAGGTAAACCATCCGGTTCAAAAACGAGATTACCCTTACTCTGAATTTAAGCCTGATTGGTGGGTTGATGATAAAGAATGCCCCTACACAGAAGTCAAACGCTTCGACTGGTACAGAGGATTTCATGTTGGCGGCAAATCGCTGATGTGGGGGCGTCAAAGTTACCGCTGGAGTCCCATGGACTTTGAAAGCAACGCAAAAGACGGGCATGGCGTCGATTGGCCTGTTCGGTACGATGATCTGGCGCCTTGGTACGACTATGTAGAAAAGTTTGCCGGCATCTCTGGCTCCATGGAGGGGCTTCCCCAGCTTCCCGATGGAAAATTTTTGCCGCCCATGGCATTGAACATTGTTGAAAAAGACGTGGCCGCTAGGATCAAGGCAAAATATGAACACCGCCGACTGATTATTGGCCGTACAGCCAACCTGACGGAGTCCATCAATGGTCGTGGTTCTTGCCAATACCGCAATTTATGTTCCAGAGGATGCCCCTTTGGCGCCTATTTCAGCACCCAATCCGCTACCCTGCCAGCGGCAGTCGCAACGGGAAATCTCACGTTGCGTCCATTTTCATTGGTCAATCAAATCTTATACGACAAAGACAAAAAACGCGCAAAAGGCGTACTGGTCATTGATGCTGAGACGCTACAAACCATTGAATATGAGGCGAAAATAATCTTTGTTTGTGGTTCTACCCTGGGATCAACATTCCTCTTGCTCAACTCCATTGAACTGGGCGGATTGCCCGATGGCCTGGGTAATACCAGCGGCCAATTGGGACAAAACCTGATGGACCACCACTTCCGCTGTGGCGCCAATGGTGAAGTAGAGGGCTATGACGACAAGTACACGTACGGACGTCGCGCCAATGGTTTTTACATCCCCCGCTACCGCAATTTCTTCGGCGATAGCCGCCCCTACCAGCGTGGTTTTGGCTACCAAGGCTCCGCCAGTCGTCAAGGTTGGGAGCGTGAAATAGCCGAGCTTAGCATCGGTGCAGACTTGAAAAACGCCCTGGTGGAACCCGGCAAGTGGACCATCGGCATGACGGGTTTTGGTGAAATGCTGCCTTACGAAAAAAACAAGGTCACCATTGACAAAACCAAAAAAGACAAATGGGGACAATATGTGCTTTCCATTGATTGTGAGCTCAAAGAAAACGAGCAAAAAATGCGGCAGGATATGATCAACGATGCAGCAGAAATGCTGGAGGCCAGCGGCGTGAAAAATGTAAAAACCTATGACAATGGATCCTTCCCCGGAATGGCTATTCATGAAATGGGCACTGCACGCATGGGAAAAGACCCAAAAACATCGGTGCTCAACAAGTGGAATCAAATGCACGATGTACCCAATGTGTTCGTCACAGATGGCTCTTGTATGACGTCGATCTCGTGTGTAAATCCGTCCCTTACCTTTATGGCACTCACCGCAAGGGCTGCAGAATATGCTGTAAACGAACTCAAAAAAGGAAATTTATAAGCCCTCAAACCCATCTATCAGCAACAACCTAAACATACTATGAACCGTCGCGAACTTTTACAACGCACCTCCCTCGTCATAGGTGGCAGCTTGCTTGGCGCCGACAGCCTGTTGGCCAAAACCATCAACTGGGATGCCCTAGACGACGATACCCTTTCGGCGAAAGGCTATGGTATCTTTTCTAAAGCACAAGTGAAACTGCTGAATGAAGTGGCAGACACCATCATACCAACCACCGATACGCCTGGTGCAAAAGCTGCCAAAGTCGGACCTTTTATGGCTGTAATAGTCAGTGACTGCTATGAACGACCCAAACAAAAGCGCTTCCTTGATGGACTTATCACCCTCGATCAGGCCTGTAAGAACAGCCATGGAAAAACTTTTCTCCATTGCTCGCCACAGCTCCGCCACGACCTACTCGTAGAATTGGATGCACAGCAAAAAGCCTATTCTAAAACCAAGAAAAAAGATGATCCTGACCACTATTTCAGGGTTATCAAAGATTTGGTGTTGTGGGGATACTTTACCTCCGAAATTGGTGCTACCAAGGCGCTGCGCTCGGTCGATTACCCCGGTAGATACGAAACCATTGACTATAAAAAAGGCGATCGCGCTTGGGGACAATACTAACGTACTTTTGCCGCATCTGGTGAATTACATGGTGAAGGTCGTGGCAATTTTTTTAGCACTCAAAACGTAATGTCGGCAAATTACGCTGCTAAATGTCAAATTTGTACGCCACAAGTTTGCCCACAACAAGTACTATCTACAATGCAGAGGTTTACCATGCACATCTACGGAAGTGCATTGGTGAACCTCGCGTCGTTATAAACCCTACTTACGTAAGAATTTAAGGTCATCCCCTAAAATCTCAAAGCCTGATATGATTTGCGTCGTACCTTCCCGCAAAATTTACTTCTCCATGCGGAAAACTCAAAGCTCTTTTTCACTATTTTGGTTGCTGCTCTGCACCTTTTTTAGCAGTTTGCACCTTGCTATCGGCCAATCAACGCCAACGGATGCCGCGACAAGGATGCAGGGCTTTGAACAGCGGAAAGCACTGAAAAACAACTCCTTACTCTCCGCCATCACCCCTGAAAGTATAGGACCCAGTATTTTTTCCTGCCGCATCACAGACCTGGACGTCAATCCTGATGACCCAACAGAACTCTATGTGGCTTATGCCTCTGCAGGACTCTGGCACAGCAAAAACAACGGAACCAAGTTGGATCCAATTTTCGACCATCAAGCAAGCATGACAATCGGCGATATTGCCGTGGATTGGAAAAACAACATCCTTTGGGTAGGTACGGGAGAGGCCAATAGCAGCCGCTCTTCGTATGCCGGGACTGGCATTTACCGCAGCGCCGATGGTGGTGCATCTTGGGAAAACTGCGGCCTTGCAGAAAGCCACCACATTGCCCGTATAGTCTTACATCCCAATGATCCCAACACCTTGTGGGTGGCCGTTGTTGGACACTTGTATTCCCCCAACACAGAACGGGGCATTTATAAAACCACAGACGGTGGAAAATCCTGGAAACAAACCCTTTTTATCAACGAAAACAGTGGCGCCATAGACCTGGTACTCGACCCCTCCAACCCCAATACGCTGTACGCGGCATCTTGGGAACGGAGTCGCACCGCCTGGAATTTTGCCGGCGCAGGTGAAGGATCGGGTATATGGAAAAGTACCGACGGCGGAAGCACTTGGGCGTTATCCAGTACCGTGGCCAGCGGATTCCCCACGGGTAAAACCATCGGTCGAATCGGGCTTTCTGCCGGCAAAAAAGAAGGCAAAACAGTCCTCTATGCTTGTCTGGACAACCAAAATCCAAAACCAAAAAAAGAGACATCAAAAGAAGACGCGCTCACCACAGACCAATTGCGGGATATCTCCACAGAAGATTTTTTAAATATCCCTGACAATAAACTGACCGATTTCTTAAAAGAACACGACTTCCCAGAAAAATACAACGCAAAAAAAGTAAAAGCTTTGGTGGAAAAAGACAAGTTCAAGCCCCTCGCTTTGGTGGAATACTTGGAAGACGCCAACAATAAACTTTTTGAAACCGATTATACCGGTGCTGAATTGTTCCGCAGCGATGATGGCGGCACCACCTGGACCCGCACCCACAGCGATCCGTTGGAACAATTACATTTTACCTACGGGTATTACTTTTCCAATGTGCGCTGCATGCCCGAAGATGCCGACAAGGTGTATATGATTGGCTTTTACATCATCAGTTCTGATGATGGGGGCAAAACATGGGCAAACATCAACGGCGACAACGTGCATGTTGACCACCATGCACTGTGGCTAAATCCCGCACGGCCAGGGCATCTTGTCAATGGCAATGACGGCGGTTTAAATATCTCTTGGGACAACGGAACTTCCTGGATAAAATGTAACAACCCCGCTGTTGGTCAGTTTTATGCCATCGAAACCGACGAATCAGAACCCTATAATGTCTATGGCGGTGCACAAGACAATGGCGTCTGGGTTGGCCCCTCCGACTACGAGGCATCCACAGCATGGCAACAAACCGGACAATATCCATACAAGGAACTGATGGGGGGCGACGGCATGCAAATACAAGTTGACTCTCGGGACAATACGACGGTGTACACAGGCTTCCAATTCGGCAATTATTTCAGAATCAATAAGTCCGATGGAAAATCAACCCCAATTACTCCCAAACACGACTTGGGTGAGCGCCCCTTGCGGTTCAATTGGCAAACCCCCATCCATTTGAGCCGCCACCAACAGGATGTGCTGTACCTGGGCGCAAACAAATTATACCGTTCTTTCAACCAAGGCGACAATTGGGAAGCCATTTCCGGAGACCTCACCCAAGGCGGAAAACAGGGCAATGTACCCTATGGTACCCTCACCAGCATCCATGAAAGTCCCCTGAAATTTGGCCTGCTTTACGCAGGTTCTGACGATGGACTGCTCCATGTTTCACGCGATGGCGGTGAAAACTGGACAAGAATATCCGACAGTCTCCCCCAAAACCTGTGGGTCTCCCGTGTTCAGGCGTCAACCCATGCGCGCGCTCGTGTGTACACGAGCCTAAACGGATACCGATGGGACGATTTCAATGCCTACCTTTATACCTCAGAGGACTATGGGAAAAACTGGACACGTATTGGCGCCAACTTACCTGCAGAGCCCATCAACGTCGTGCGAGAAGACCCCACCAATCCCGATGTGCTCTATGTAGGAACCGACCACCAGGTGTATGTATCCCTTGACAAGGGGGTAACTTTCCAAACGCTGAGCAATGATTTTCCAGATGTTCCTGTGCACGACCTGAAGGTGCAAACCAGCTCCAAAGAACTCATCATCGGCACCCATGGACGGGCATTGTACAAGACCTCCATTGACCTTGTGCAACAACTCAACAGCGATTTACGCGCAGAAACCATCCACCTTTTTAAAGTGCCCAACAAAAAATACAACAAAAATTGGGGTAAAAAACAACCTTACAAGGCTTTGAAGGATCCTGTGTTGCCGATATCTTTTTGGGTAGCCACCAAAGGTGATGTTGAATGGACCTTGAAACACCAAGAAAGTGGTATTGTGTTGAACAACGGCGTACTTCAGGGATCACCAGGGGTTAATATTTTCAACTTTTCGATGGATGTACAAGCTACTTCTTTAAAAAAATACAAGGAAATACTCCAAACGGCGCAGAAAGATCAAAAAATAACGTTTGATTTGGCCAAAGCCGACACAGGAAAGACCTACCTCCGAAAAGGGGACTATATCTTTGTGGTGTCTAAAGATGGCAAGACCTCCGAGCAGGCCGTTGTCATCGAATAAATACAGCTCATTGCGCCAATTTGCGCTGATTCTTAATCGCTTCAAACACCATCAGTTTTCCACAAAAATTTTAAACCTATTCTTTGTAATGAAAAATTTGAAAAACCTTTTTCTAGCAATACTCGTACTCGGTGCAACTGCGCTGACTGGCTGCCTGCACATCATTGAAGAGGCTACCTTTAGAAACAACGGCAGCGGCACGTATAAAATGACGTTCGACATGAGTGAACTCAAAGGCATGATGGACATGATGAAAGGCATGGGCGGCGAAGGTGCTGCAGAACCGAGTGACTCATCCAATTTATCTGACGGCGGTGACTTCACGCCCCCCGCACCTTCACCGGAAGCATCCAACCCCATGAGTGGGCTGTCTGAACAATTTGGCGGTGTTGCAACATCCCTAAAAAACATTCCCGGTATTTCCAATGTGGTGGAAATGAATGATACGACAGCTTTCAACTTTGGCTACTCGTTTGATTTTGCAGATATCGCGGCCCTCAATCGAGCGCTTAAAGTTATCGGCAAAGAAAAATACGACACTAAAAACGAGGAAACATTCAAGTACAACGGAAAAAGTTTCGAACGACTGGGAGTGGGTGATATGGGCGCCGAAATCAAAAAAGCGGTAGCCGAAAATACCGGAGAAGCAGAAGGCGAAGAAGGACAGGCTGATATGATGAAAATGTTTTTCGCAGATATGAGCTACAAGCAGGTGTACCACTTTCCCGACCGCGAAGTGAAAAAATCTGACAATAAACTCGGTGAAATTGGTGACAACGGGCACTCCCTGACGATCAACATCAAACCATTCGACGAAGAGCAGCAAAAACAAAAAGTTTCTGTAGCAACCAAAATTAAGCTCAAATAAGTCAATTGTTTTCCCCGTCACGCAAAGATACCCTGCGCTAAGGCCCTGTATCTTTGCGTGATTTTTGTAAATACTAAGGTGCCAATGTAATACCTGCGCCTTGTCTTTACTTCACAACAAATACAACCAAACAAATAATCCATTGGCGTATATTTACAAAAACACCCTCGCCTTTGCCCAATCACTTGACGAACAGGATCAACTACGTCGTTTCAGACAACAGTTTATCTTTCCATCACAGAAGGGGGTAGAAAGCCTTTATTTTTGTGGAAACTCCCTGGGACTTCAGCCTAAGACCGTACGGGATGCCCTGCTTTCAGAGCTTGATCAATGGGCTGACCATGCTGTTGAAGGCCATTTTAAAGGGGATAAGCCTTGGATGCACTACCACAAACTCCTGACAGCGCCATCTGCCACATTGGTGGGCGCCCTTCCACATGAAGTGGTGGTGATGAACACCCTCACCACAAACCTCCATCTGTTGATGGTGTCCTTTTACAGACCAACGACCAGCCGTTTCAAAATCATCATGGAAGCAGGTGCATTCCCCAGCGACCAATATGCCATGGAGAGCCAAGTGCATTTGCATGGGTTTGATCCTGCAGAAGCGATTATCGAAGTTGCACCAAGGGCCGGCACTGAATTATTGAACACCGCCGATATTTTGGAAGCCATTGAGCAAGCCGGAGACGCGCTCGCTTTGGTGATGTTCAGCGGCGTCAATTACTATACAGGTCAATTGTTTGACATCGAAGCAATCACCGCAAAGGCACACCAAGTAGGCGCAAAGGCAGGTTTTGATCTGGCCCATACCACCGGCAATATTCCACTCCATTTACACCAGTGGGGGCCTGATTTTGCGGTCTGGTGCAGCTACAAATACCTCAATGCCGGACCAGGGGGGCCTTCTGGACTGTTTGTGCATGAGCGGCATGCCGACAACCCCAGTCTGCCACGATTTGCAGGATGGTGGGGGCATGATGAAAGCGAAAGATTCAAAATGTCCAAAGGATTCAAGCCGATGTACGGTGCCGAAGGGTGGCAACTCAGCAACGCTCAGATTTTTTCCTTTGCTGCGCACTTGGCGGGTTTAAAAATAATGGACGAGGCTGGTATTGAAAATTTACGACAAAAAAGTCTGGTACTCACCGGATACTTAGAGCATATTTTGGACGAACTCAATGGGGAAGCGGAACATTTTCGGATCATAACACCCCGAGATTCAGCCGCCAGAGGCTGTCAATTGTCCGTATTGACCAACAATGGGGGACGAGCACTGTTTCAGTTTCTAACGGACAATGGTGCAATAGTCGACTGGAGAGAACCCAATGTAATTAGGATCGCCCCGGTGCCCATTTACAACAGTTTTGAAGATATCTGGAAATTGGGTGCCCTCATCAGCCAATACCTGCAAGCAAACCATCAATCTTGATTTATTCATCATATTAATTCTTCGTAACATTGCCCTATTAAATTGACGTTACATTTCAAATTTGTTCAATATCTGATCATGAAAAATTTTCTTTTACATTTTCTTTTCCTTATCCCACTGCTATCGTCCGCCCAAACGACCACAAAACCTACGCGTCCGCTGTTTGACAAAAAAACTGTCGGAGAAATTAGAATCACATTTGCGACGAAAAACTGGTCCGATGCGCTGGACTCCCTTCGGATATACGGCGGTGGACTGATGAATGCCACTGCCACCATTGATGGTATCACCTACCAAAGTGTGGGCGTACGTTTCCGCGGAGACAAGTCCTATGCCACGGGCCTGAAGCGCAACCCACTCAGTTTGAAATTGAACCACACCATCGCCGATCAAAACCACCAAGGCTACACCAGTCTCAAACTTTCTGCTGCTGTACGCGACCCCAGTATGGTGCGCGAGATATTGTTTCATGAAATAGCCGGCAAGTACATGCCTACGTCACAGGCCTGCTACACCAAACTGTTTGTCAACGACGAGTACATCGGCGTATTTGTGGACCTTGAAAACGTTGAAAAACAAATGCTGGAAGCGAACTTCTCCACTGGGAAGGGTGCTTTTTTCAAGGCAGGCGTTGACTACAAACCTGAAAATCTCCCCAACGACTGCAAACTCAATATTTTCGGATCCCTGGAATACGAAGACAATATAGAGTGTTACAAGGGAAATTTTGAAATGAGTTCGAACTCCGGATGGGCAGAATTACAAGAACTGACCCGTCAGTTGGCGCAAGGTCCAAAAGAAGTTGAAAAAATCCTGGATGTTGACCGCGCACTTTGGATGTTGGCTTTGAACAACGTAATGGTTAATTTAAGCAGCTATTCAGGCAACCACAGCATCAACTACTACCTTTTTCGGGACGGGAACGGCCGTTTTCAGCCCCTTCATTGGGACCTGAATTTATCATTTGGGAGCTACAAAAATACCGGTAGCGGCAGTGACCTCGAATTAAAAGGCCTCCAAAACCTGGATCCTCTGCTGCACGCCGACAACCCGTATAAACCCCTAGCCAGTCAGTTGCTGAAGGATCCCTTCAACCGGAAAGTGTACCTTGCCCACATCCGCCAAATCAATGAAGAGAACTTTCTGAACGGCAGTTACGAAAAACGCGCCCAAGAGCTACAGGGAATGATTGTCGTTCCTTTCAACGAAGACAAAAATAAAACCTACAGCTTGGATGACTTTACGCGAAGCCTCAAAGAAACCGTCGGCAAAAAAAGTAAAATACCCGGGCTGGTCGAATTGATGGGCAAACGGTCAAGATTTCTCAAATCACACCCTGAACTTACTTCACTGCCAAGTACAATCTCCGACGTAAAAGTATTGGGCCGCGGCAAATTTGAAAATCAACCACTAAACGCCTTTAATATTACCGCAAAAGCCGATCGGTTTCCCAAACGCTTGTTGCTTTGCTACCGTTTTAACATAACAGAACCCTATTCTACCATCCCCATGAGTGAGGACAACACAACCACCATGCCCTCCGGCATGAAAGCCTTTACAGCCATGGTAGAAGCAAAAACAAGGGAAGCAGAAATGGAGTATTTCATCATCGCAGAAAACGCCGGAACCGTGGGTTTCGCACCAGTCAATTACTCAAAACAAGCGCTGAAAATCAAATTAAGCGATCTGAATAAATAACCACTTGGTATGTCGCGTGCATAACAACCCAACCAGTTTAGAAAAAAACAAATGACAATAAAACACCTCGTTTTTACTTCTGGTCTGAAATACATAACAAGCATTTAACACAAAAACCGCCGGGCATCTTTTGCCGCCCGGCGGTTTTTTCTTTATTTTGCCCGTAAGTGGTTAAGTGGTCGCGTCTGAGACAAAAAAATAGCCATTTTTTGCCAGACAGCGTGCCTACTAACCAATTACTTTTGTCCAACTTTATCGCAACTGAAAAATTCCACATGCGCACTATTGGCTCAATATTACCCACCCTCTTGTTCCTGCTGTCTGTTCTTTCGCCCATTCAAGCCCAAGAATTCTATGGATCCGGTATTCAAGAAATCATCATCGAATTACCGTATCAACAATGGGACGTAAAACTTGACTCCCTAAAAAAAGTTGATACTGAAGCCCGAGCACTGGGTACGGCATGGGTAAATGGTGTTCGCTTCGACAGTGTTGGTGTTCGTTACAAAGGCAACAGTTCCTACTTCCGTACCCGCAATGAAACCTTCAAAAAATTGCCCATCAATGTAAAATTGGATTTTACCAAGCAGGGCCAGCAACTGAAAACAGGGCATAACACGCTGAAACTATCCAATGCATTCCTAGACCCCAGCTTTGTACGAGAACCTTTGGCCTATGAAATGGCCAGAAAATATATGCCCGCACCCCTGTGCAATTTTACCCGGCTAACCATCAACGGTACCTTTTACGGGCTTTATGTCAACTCCGAGTCAATTGATCTCAATTTTATCAAAGAACACTTCGGTACAAACGCGGGAAATATCGTCAAATGTGACCCCGACAACTGGAAACGGGTCAGAAGCCAAACAGGATGCCCAAAAGGCGAAAATGCCTCTTTGGCCTACCTCAACGACAATCCCGGTTGCTATGATGCCTTTTATGAAGTTGATAAACCCTCCACGTGGAAACTGCTGCTCAACCTCATCCGGGTATTGAACAAAACACCCGAGAAAATCGAATCCGTTTTGGATGTTGACCAAACACTTTGGATGCTCGCACTCAACAATGCCATGGTAAACCTAGACAGCTACAACGGCTCCCTTTCCCACAACTATTACCTATGGTTTGATACCACAGGGGTGGCTCACCCCCTGATCTGGGATCTCAACATGGCTTTTGGTGGCTGGAGAAGAAATTTTAGCTTTGAAGAAATGAAAGATGATGAGCTCATCCAATACCAGCCACTGGCTGAAATTGAGAATATCAAGCGCCCCCTGATATCCAAATTGTTGCGAAATAGTTTCTATCGTAAAATATACCTTGCACACCTGAGAACCATTACAAATGAATGGCTGGCCAATGGTCAACTCATGAACCGCGCCCAAGTCATGACCAAAGAAATAGAACCTTGGGTGAAAAAAGATGTGCTTAAACTGTATCCCTTGACTGATTTTCAGCAGGCACTGGATAAAACAATGAAATCAGGGCCCGACAATGTCATCGGCTTGCGGCAACTAATGGCCAAAAGAAGTGAGTGGCTGGCCAAACATCCACTGTTGAATAAAATTCAACCAACCATTAAGGACGTTAAATACACCAAAAATGGCGATAAAATAAATGTCTCTGCTGCCCTAGTCAACGCCACCAAGGGCAGCTGGGTTTACTACCGAAAAGATAAAATGTTCGCTTTTGGCCGTATCCCCATGCACGACGATGGCGCCAATGGAGATATCACCGCTGGCGATGGCGTATTCACGGCGCAATTGGACGGAAATGCCGCCAAACACTACTACATCGCCGCAGAAGGCGATGAAGGCGGAAGTACTTTCCCAGAACGGGCTTCTTTCGAATTTTTAACGGTTCAGTGATGGGCGTAAGCCTCTCACGAACCCCATTTGCGCATTTGGTATCCACAACCACTGCGAGGCCACCGGATGAATGGTCGGCAAAAGCCGACTAAACGCGGCCACCGCGCCCATGCCCCCGATGGGCAATACCATCGGGGCAATCTATATGACCCCAAAGGGCCATATCAGTAGGGGTAAAGTTGCGAAATCGCAACTTTACCCCTATTTTTGTTTCAAAATTTGACGATGCAGTTCGCAGACATAAAAAACGACATCGCTTTCCGCAAGATTTTTG